>CALBKW010000028.1 GCA_937895785.1 uncultured Candidatus Melainabacteria bacterium
TCTACCGTACTTACTGTGCCAGTACCACTTGCTCCGCTTACACCACTAGTGCCTCCAGCTCCACCAGTTGAAGATGATGAATCAGTTGTACCTACTTTTGCGCTATTACTTGTTCCACCAGCACTGCCAGCGCCGCCAGTTGAAGTAGTTGAATCTGTAGTTGTTACATACTCGGTTTTGGTTGGAAATTTTAATGTTCCATCACTATTTACAGATAAGCTATTTGTCGATAGGAATGTATTTACATTATTTTTTGCTGTACTTAAATTTCTATTTGCATCGTTATATGCGTTTTGATAACTTGAAACATCAGGCTTAAAGACCTTACCTCTTGATTTTTCAAATGCTGCTGCGACATCATTTGAAACAACAACTTTGCCATCTTGAGTTTGAAGGTTATAGTTGCCACTCATAATTCCATTTTGCCCCATAATATCAGAGTACATCAACTGTGTAGATGTATTATTTAATGGATCGTTAACCTTCAACATAGTTTTATTTAAGGCTTGAGTATATTTGTTTGCAACTTGTTCTGATTCATCTGCCAATCTTATTTTTGTATTAGCTATCTGTTGTGAACGCAATTCTATATCACTCATTCTAGATGAGATAAACAATAACCTTGCTTGCGATGCTGACATTCCCATAAGCGTACTCCTTTTGGGCATAAATATTCCATGTTACCTTAATATTATCGGCTAAAAAGTTTAAAACTTTAACTAATAAACTTTTATGTAAACTTTATTTACATAAAATAAATAAAGGGCGAATTTTTCAAATGAAAAATTCGCCCTAAACTAAATATCTACTTTAGAAAACTATTTGATTTCTACTGTAGCACCAGCAGCTTCAAGTTGTTTCTTGATAGCTTCTGCGTCTTCTTTTTTAACGTTTTCTTTAACTGGTTTTGGTGCGCCATCAACTAAATCTTTAGCTTCTTTTAAGCCTAAACCTGTGATAGCACGAACTTCTTTTAATACAGCGATTTTGTTAGCACCTGCTGAAGCTAAAACAACTGTAACTTCTGCATCTGCTGCTTCGCCTGCATCTGCTGCGCCTGCTGCTGGAGCTGCTGCTACTGCAACTGGAGCTGCTGCTGATACGCCGAATTTTTCTTCCATAGCTTTAACTAATTCTGCTGCTTCTAATAAAGTTAATTTTTCAATTGATTCTAAAATTGATTCTACGTTGCTCATTTTATTTTCCTTTCATAATAAATTTCTGAGTAATTACTATTTATTTTGTTTGTTTAACTACACTAGTGCGTAATTAAGCTGCTTTTTGGTCCCTAACTGCTGCCATAGCACGTGTAAGTTGTGCCATAACTGCGTTGATAGAACCAACGATACCAGATGCTGGTGAATTGATGCTGCCAAGCATTTTTGCGTAGATTTCTTCTTTTGATGGAAGAGCTGCCAATGCTTTTGTTTCAGATGCTGACAATAATTTGCCGTCTAATGCTGCACCGATAATTTCGCCTTTTTTAACATCCTTCATAAATTTTGACAAAGCTTTAGCTGGGCTAACAGGGTCATCAAAACCGAAAGCAATAGCGATTGGTCCTTTTAAAGTTTCAGCTAAGATTTCATAAGGTGTATCCTTGATAGCAATTTTAGCCAAAGTATTTTTTGTAACCATGTAATCGCCACCGTTTTTTTGGATTTCACGACGTAATTTTGTGATTTCTTCTACTGTCATACCGCGGTATTCAGTAACGATAGCCACTTGTGCTTTATCAACTTTTTCTTTAATTTCTGAGATTTTCTCATCTTTAAATGCTCTTGTTGACATTTTTTCTCCTTTGGATTTACTTTTTTATCGACCTATTTTGTGTAAGCATAAAAAAATTTTGCCTACATTAAGCCGCAAAATTTCCAATCAAAATACTATTAAATTAAGTTTTTGACCTCGGTTAGCTGTTACATTAAGCCTTTCAGCACTAACTGTCTGCGGTTTGTAAGAATATCTTATGTAAAACAAAATTCAAAATCAAGCATGAGTTTACAAATATTAAAAAAAAGAGGTGATTTAACACCCCTTTTCTCTATTTTGAAAATCCTATTTTTTTTAAAACTTGCGACATTTCATAATCGTTTAATTTACCTTCTAATGAACTTAATTGATTTGACAATTCTTTTTGTCGTTTCATTGTATCTGGTTCTATTTTCATATGTTTTCCAATAGTTGAGTTATTCCACCATTTTGTAAAATCCCTAACTGTTTTCTTCACTCCGGCTTGATTATATTCATCAAGTTCTAAACTAACTTCTTGGATTTGTTTTAAATACTTTGATGCCTCTTTTGTGTTACCAAATAACCTTGCACCTATATCTTTATCGTATAATCTTGGGTTAAAATTGGCATCGTTTCTTAATTGTATAACTTGTTCCAAATCTTCTTTTGAACATTTCTTTTCTTTTACCAAATATTTAGCCAACTCAAGAAACGCTCCATATTCTACATCGTTTAAAGCATCGTCTTTTTTATAACCAAAGATTGTATTTGAAAAAGAATTCGGATCTTTTTCAATTGCAGAATCCAAACAACTTGCTAATTCCTTTAATGCTGGGTTTTTAATTTGCGAAATATTTATACTATCCATAAGATTTCTCCTTTTTCTTTATAATTACTCTAAATTATAATACTAAATTTGCATTCATTCTTCAATTTTATTTCTAAAATCGTTTGTATTTTTATCGTGCAACCATTTTCTCATCAAATGTTGTTCATAACTCAATGCAAAATGGTATAATGCTTGTGTCAATTTTTGTCCGCTTTCTGATTTTGCAACAATTAAAAACTCACCATTTTCATTACGCGCGCAGTCAATTTCTGCATGCACAATTTTTTCAACATTGTTTTTGGGCTTTCGCTCTAAAATAGACAGCACCCAAGCGCAAAGCAAGCTACAACTAGATTTATGCTCAATAATTTCGTCATCATGCTGTTGCAAATATTTAGCAAATTCAGCAATTATCACTTAATTTTCCTCTCGCATTTTTTTGCCATTTTTTTAGTTATTCTGTGAGATTTTCTGTTCCCTTCAGCTTTATACATTTTTGAGGCGATAGAAAAATCTCGAGAAGCTGCTTGATAATCTTTTAAGCCCATTTCTGCACGGGCTTTAACTTCATAGTTTTGAGAGAATTCACTATCCAATTTTATTGCAATGCCTGCATCTTTAAGAGCATCTACATAATTTTCCATTTTAACATTAGCTCTAGCACGCATTTCATAACATTCCATGTATTTTGGATTTAATTCTACTGCACTTGTCAAATCGTCAATCGCACCTTGAACATCACCATTAATATATTTTACATTTGCTCTTGCGTTGTATGCATAAGAAGTTTTCCTAAGTTCTAATGATTTTTCGGCATCAGAAACTGCGCCTTCATAATCTTTCATGTAATACTTCGCTTTAGCTCTGAATGCGTACGCAAATTCATCATTTTCGTCCATAGCAATTGCGCTATCAAAACATTCTATCGCACTTTTGTATTCTTTTTGGTCTATTAGTTTTTTACCAATAATTGTACATTGTGAGGCTGAATCACAATCAAGTGCGAACGCATTTGACCCCATAATCATTAAACAAATTAAAAATAAAATCTTTTTCATCTAAAACTCCACCGTTGCTGTTGCTAAACATGTTATATTATAAATATT
>CALBKW010000029.1 GCA_937895785.1 uncultured Candidatus Melainabacteria bacterium
CCCTGTTACAGTAGTTCAATATGCACAAAATGTTTATAGAAATAATTATGATGAAGCTGTAAATTGGGAATTGAACAGTGGTACGGTTCATTATTCAAATGATAAATATTTATATAACTCAGCATATCACAATGATACTACATTAAATTCAATAAATCTTAATGGTGGTTCTTTAGATTTAATGAACGGTGTTGCATCTGATATAAAATTAGCAAATCTACAAGTGGGAGCTAATTCAAATCTTTATCTTGATGTTGATTTAGCAAACGAAAAAATGGATAGATTTTCTGATGATACTAGCGTAACAACTTCAGCAAATATCAACGTAGCTGGTTTAAATCTTATATCTGATGCGGTAAAAAATTACACTAGCATTAACTTCACAAACAATACTGATTTAATGGGGCATGTTTCATATACAGGCTCTCAAGGTTTAACAGCATTATCACCAATTTATAAATACAATGTAGATTATGATGAAACCACAGGTAATTTTGGCTTTACAAGAGCTGGTAGTGGTTATTCTGGTCATAATCCATCAATCTATGCCGGTGCTGTCGGCGCTCAAGTTGGTTCTTACTTAGGCCAATTAAATGTCTATGAACAATCATTTGCGAATATGGACATGTTAATGCTAATGAGCAGAGAACAACGCACAGCAATGAAATATGCAAATAAATATGCAACTTGCACAAATAATTTAATCTATGACGAAACAAACCAAATTCCAGAACAAGCTAAGGGCGCTTGGTTTAGACCTTATGCGACATTCGAAAATGTTGGTCTTAAAGGTGGCGTAGATGTAGGCAATGTCGCTTACGGTTCATTATTCGGTGGCGATACTAATATTATTGAATTAGGACACGGTTGGGATGCTGTTATCACTCCATTTATTGGTTATTTAGGTTCTCACCAAACTTATGACGGAGTTGGTATTTACCAAAACGGTGGCGTTCTTGGTTTATCTAGTGCATTTTACAAAGGAAACTTCTTTACAGGTTTAACCGCAAATGCTGGTGCTAACGTTGGCGAAGCAAGCACTATGTATGGCACAGATACATTTACAATGCTTACAGCGGGTATTGCTTCAAAAACAGGTTACAATTGGGAACTTGCAAAAGGTAAATTTATTATCCAACCAAGTTTATTGATGAGTTATACATTTGTGAACACATTTGATTACAAAACAGCCTCTGGTGTAAGTATGAATTCTAATCCTATTCACGGTATTCAAATCACACCAGGATTAAAATTCATCGGCAACTTGAAAAATGGTTGGCAACCTTATTTAGCAGTTCAAATGGTTTGGAACATCATGGATAAGACTCGTTTCCAAGCTAATGATGTTTCTCTTGAACAACTAAGTGTTAAACCTTACGTTCAATATGGATTAGGAGTTCAAAAGCGTTTAGGCGAAAGGTTTACAGGTTATACTCAAGCTATGATTAGAAACGGTGGAAGAAATGGTATTGCATTATCCGCTGGCTTCCGTTGGGCATTAGGTAAATAATATTCTTTAAAACTAAAAAAGCGGTAGATAACAAATATCTACCGCTTTTTTGTGACTTTATTTTATGATATATTGTAATTTAATATAGGAGTTATTATGAAACAATACAGATACATTAACACAGGATCTGAGGAACATCTAAATTTTCATATTCAATCAGAGATTTTAACAAAAGAATATAATGCGCTACCATACGAAGCAACAACAAGAAAACGAGAAATTCTTGAAAAACTTTTTGGTTCTATTGGCAAAAATGCAACCGTTGGAACAAATTTTTATTGCGATACAGGTAAAAATATTTTTATAGGTGATGATGTAATAGTCGGTCCTAATTCTACATTCATTGATAATGAAAAAATTATAATTGGTTCAACAGTCTTGCTTGCACCAAATGTTCAGATTTACACATCTTATCACCCAATATTACCCGAAGACAGATACATTCAAAATAGAGATAAAAACAATCCTGTTTATTTTAACACCTGCGCTGACCCTGTTGAAATCAAAGACGGTGCTTGGATAGGTGGCGGAGTAATTATTCTTGCAGGCGTAACTGTCGGCAAAAACAGCATAATTGGTGCGGGAAGTGTAGTTACAAAAGATATTCCCGACAATTGTATTGCCATTGGTAACCCTTGCAAGCCTGTAAAGTTTTTTGATGAAATTAGGAACAAACAAGAGAATTAAGAGGTTTTAAGATGAACGAAAAAGAAAAAATGTTAAATGGATTATGGCATAGCCCCAGCGATGACAAAACTTTATTTGAAGAAAGAACTCGTTGCAAAAAACTTTGCCATGAACATAACTTGCTATCTCCTGAAAAATCAGAAGAACGACAAAAATTATTAAAAAGAATTTTAGGTTCAACTAAAGAAACTTTTTTAATTGAACAACCTTTTATTTGTGATTATGGCTATAACATTGAAATCGGTGAAAATTTTTACGCAAATCATAATCTCTTAATTCTTGATTGCGCCAAAGTAACCTTCGGTGACAATGTTTTCATTGGACCAAATTGTTCTTTCTATACACCAATCCACCCACTTGACGCAAAAACGAGAAATCAAGGGTTGGAATGTGCAAAACCTATAACTATTGGCAACAACGTATGGTTTGGCGGAAATGTTACAGTTCTAGCAAACGTAACCATTGGCGACAATTGTGTGATTGGAGCAGGAAGTGTTGTAACAAAAGACATTCCTAATAACTCATTAGCTGTAGGTAATCCAGCTAAAGTAATCAGAAATATTGAACAAGACTAAAAACTATCTTAAAGATGTCTTTTTGTATTCCTTTAATCTTTCATTTTTAAGTTTTAAATATTTTGCTTTTTGAGCTGGAGTTAAAATTTGGTATAACTCCTTTTCGTAATCATCTTTATATTCATCTAAAATTTTGCTATTCGATTTCAATTTCTTTTTTTCCGCATTTACAAGTTTTTTAGATGGCTTTTTTTGATTTGTAAGTTTTGATAATCTATTCAAAGTATGGAAATCTTCCACAAAAATAGGTCTTATTTGTGAATAAAATTGTTTATCTAATTTTTTAATTTCTATAGCTTGAGGTGGAGTAACCTCTAAAGATTTGTAAATTGCAGCTCTATACATTTTAACGTTATTTATAGTTTTATTTGTTTGATAATCAATAAACTTTTGTTCTTGCTCATTTAATGTTACTGCAAACGAAGCATTACATAAAAATAACGCTATAAATAGTACAAAAAATTTTTTCTTAATCATACACACCTCAATCTAACATCATTATAAATGATATTAAAACAAAAGTATAATTTTTTCAAAATATTCAATACTTTTGCTTATAACAAAGTCGTTAAGCGTTTAGAGCTAACAAGGCATAACAAAAATTAACAATAATGTTATTAAATACACCTAATATGGGTACTATAATAATATACCCACGTATTTATTTTATATCTATTCACAACAGGAGTAACATCATAAGAGAGATTAAGAACATCATTTATACAGAAGATGATGAGGACATTCGTATAATCGTCAAGATTGTGCTTGAATCACAAGATTCAAACATAAGATTGGATTTTGCAAACAACGGACAAGAGTTGCTTGCAAAATTGAGATGCTCTAATCCAGATTTAATTCTTCTTGATGTTATGATGCCAATTATGGATGGTCCTACAGTATTGAAAGAACTAAGAAAAAATCCAAAATATAAAGACATACCCGTTATATTTTTAACATCAAAAGCTCAACCAGCAGAAATTAAAGAGTTAGAAAGTCTGGATGTTTTAGGAGTTATAGCAAAGCCTTTCGACACAATGAATTTATATAACACAATTAAAGAAATCTGGAACAAACACTTTATTCTAGTAGAATAGCTATTATTTACTTCACTAGGGGGATATTAACATAAAAACTTGTTTGTTTTTTACTTGAGGTATAACCAATTGTACCTTGCATTTTGTCAACCAAAAGTTTAGATATAGCAAGTCCGAGTCCAACACTTGTATGCTTTGAATCTGATTTTTCATTACTTTGCTTGTAACGATTAAAAATACTATTTTCCATGCCAGCCGGAATTTCTTTTCCTATATTTGTTATTATAATTTGAATTTCTTTTTTCTTAATTTTCGCTGATATCGTAATATTTTCACCTATATCAGAAAATTTGTATGCGTTTGATATTAAATTATTTAAGACTTGCAAAAACTTTTCATCATCAATTTTTGCACATTCGTCTTTCAGTTCAATCTCTGAAACAATTTTCACATCAAGAGCTGTTGTAGGTTTTTCCGTAGTCTTTATAGCTTTTTCAATAAGAGGTTTTACTTTATGTTTTTGTAAATTTAACTTTATTGTATTTGTTTCCAAACCTTCTAATTCTAAAATATTTTCGATTAAAGTTGTCAATTTGGTTGTATTTTTTTTTGCAATTTTAAGCATTTCAAGACAAGATGTATCAACCTCACCAACAAGTCCATTTAAAACCAAATCAATACTTCCGCTTATTGATGTTAATGGTGTGCGTAGCTCATGGCTTATAATTGAAATAAATTGATTTTTCAAGTTATCCATCATCACTTGAGCAGTTACATCTTTGTTAAATCCAGTAATTGCTATTACATTTCCTTTTTCATCAAAGACTGGACTTTTAAAAGATTCAAACCAAATTTCTTTTCCATCTCTTATAACTTTTCTAATATTTCTGTAAGGCTTTTTAGATTTTATAACCTCCAAATCTTCAGCTTGATAAGATGATGCTACATCATAAGGTTCAAACTCAAAATCATCATGTCCTAAAATTTGCTCACGGGTTAAACCACAGGTCAAAAATTCATCATTTACAGCCAAAAATTTTCCGTTAACATCTTTCAAAAATGCACTTGCTGGAAGATTATCGAGCAAAGCTTTTTCTCTTAAAGCTCTAATATTTGCTTTTTCGGTAAGTTTAATCTTATTGATTGCAACGTTAACCTGTTTTCCACACAAATTGAAACCTTTTACATCATCTACAGTCCAAATAGTATCATTATTATATTTTCCCATAACAACAACAGCAACTGTATCTTCTGTACGGTTAAAAATAGTTGTCATAGCTGACACCAAACCTATTTTATTATAGGCTTCTCTTATAAAATCTGGTATATCATAAGTATTTACACTATTAAAGGTAACTTCTTCATTTTGTTTAAAAACTATATCATTCCAGTATGACATAATTTTTTCAGTCATTTTTTGGGGTAAAACTTCAGATATCGATTTAATTGATTTATCAGACTTTAACTCTTGTTTAATATCATAAGTTCCGTTTTTATTAAACTCTACAATTAAAATTCTATCCGCATTAAAAAATTTCATAATCTTTTTACAAATAGAAATATAAAGTTTGTCCTTTGATACAGTATTTTCTACAGTACTTACTAGTGATAAAATAAATTCCTTTTTATCAATTTCTTTTTGTAACAAGTATTTTGAATATGCAGTTTCAGAAACAGTTTCCGCAACCAAAGCAAGCATCTTCATCGCCTTTTTGGCTTCGTCCATTTTTATTTTTTTTAAGTTTTTTGAAGCACTTAAATATTCTTCTTTATTTTCAATTCCGTATTTATCGGCTAACTTCAAAATTTCACTTTCATTCAATTTATCCGTTAAAATTTGCCCGCCCATAATTGCACCTAAATATTTATTATCTGCAAATACGGGTATCGCCATATCTATTAACCCTGCATGACATTTATATATAGTAGGTTTTCCAGTTTCAGCAATTTTTTTCCACGCTAATTTATCACATTCCTCACACAATTTACATCCTATACTAGAATTTCTTGTCATACTACAAAATTTTGTAAGCGGAATATGTGCAATCACATTATTTTCATCAACACAATTGCAACCAAAGCCGAAAGTTTTATAAAAAGTTTTTAAAATTCTTTCAACTGTTTTTTTATCAACTAAATCTGACAGAATAACATTTGAATCACTAGTTTTTTTTACCATATAAATAAAGTTCTCATTTAATAAAGTTCACTTTATAGTATAACAAAGTTGTCTAAAATTCAACTCAATAACATTATAAATTCTTACCTTAATTAAACTCCCTCTTCCATTTTTTTATTAAGTTGCTATAATAGTGGTATGGCAGTAATTATTGTAACATCAATCATACTAATATTCTTGGTTGCATTATCATTTTTTGGTATTGCACTTTCTCAAATGACATTTTTTAGCGCATTCCCAAGAACTGCAGCTTACGGAGATCCAAATAAATTAAGATATATTCACTTAAAAGGTTTCTTTTTTATCATCTCTAATGATATCTTTGGCAACGATATTGTTTACCAAAACGAAGCTTCAAATATGATGTTTCAGTATAATTTAAAACCAACAATGAATCCTGCTGAAATTTTAAACTCAAAAAAAGATTTAAATATTGAAATATTAGACACTGTAAAAAATGAAACAATGTCTTACTCTGTACCTCATAGTGCAAAGGCACAAGCAATTAGATTTTTCACCGCATACAGAGATTTAATGCAAAGGATTCACGCCCATAAAGCAAACATCCAAACTACCCCCGAAAATAAATAATCTAAAAAAATATTGTGCCAAAAACCTTGTTCATGAGATAATTAAAATATCAGAAGAAGGAAAGAAGGTAAATTTATGTCAGATGTAAGAGTTAGAATTGCACCATCACCAAGTGGAAACCTTCACGTTGGTACAGCAAGAACAGCTTTGTTTAACTATTTATACGCTAAAAAAGTTGGCGGTAAATTCGTTTTAAGAATTGAAGACACAGATGCTGAGCGTACAAGCCAAGCATATATTGATAACATTTTTGATAGCTTAAAAGCTTTAGGCTTAAACTGGGACGAAGGTCCAGATGTAGGCGGTCCTTATGGTCCTTACACTCAATCTGAAAGATTTGATATTTATCCAAAATATGTTCAAATCTTATTAGAAAAAGGGTTTGCTTACGAATGTTTCTGCACTCCAGAAGAATTAGAAGCAGAAAAAGAAAAAGCTACAAAAAATAAAAAAGCTTATGTATATTCTAAAAAATGTGAAAACTTAACTGATATTGAAAAAGACAGATTAAGAGCAGAAGGTAGAAAACCTGCAATTCGTTTTTCTGTTGAAAAAGCAACAAAAGCTTTCCACGATTCGTCAATTATCCACTTTGATGACCTTGTAAAAGGTGATTTGCACCAAGATACAAACCTAATTGGTGACTTTGTAATCATGAAATCAAATGGTTCTCCAACTTACAACTTTGCGGTTGTAATTGACGATATGTTGATGAAAATTTCACACATTATCCGTGGTGAAGACCATATTTCAAATACATTCAAACAAATTTTAATCTACGAAGCATTAGGTGCAGAAGTTCCAAGATTTGGTCACTTAGGCATGATTTTAGCACCTGATAGAAGTAAATTATCAAAACGTCACGGCGCAACTGCGGTTTCTGAATTTGTTGAAAAAGGTTACTTAACAGATGCTTTAATCAACTTTGTCGCATTATTAGGCTGGGCTCCATCAGATGGAAACGAAATTAAATCAGTTGACGAAATCGCTCAAGACTTTAGAATCAATGAAGTTTCATCTTCAAACTCAATTTTTGAATATGACAAATTAAACTGGATGAACAGCCAATATATCAAGAAACTTGATATCAACGATTTGAAAGAAAGATTAAAACCGTTCTTAACTAAATATGATTTATCTACAATGACTGATGAACAATATACTCACATGGTTGAAATCACAAGAGATCCATTAACAATTCTTTCTGATATCACAGATGCAGTTTCATATTTCTTTGGTGAAGATGTAGAAATTGATCCAGAAGTCCAAACTACAGTTCTTGATACAGAAGTTTCTCAAGATGTTCTAAAAGCATTTGCAGAACAAGCAAAAGATTGGGAATGGACAGAAGAAAACCTACACGAAAAACTTGAAGCATTCCGCGGTTTCTACAAAGAAAAAGGCGTAAAAGCTAAAGTAACAATGTGGGCTATCAGAGCTGCCGTTACGGGTAGAACTCGTGGTGCTGATATGGTTGGCACACTTGTCATCCTTGGTAAAGATAAAACTTTACACCGAGTAGCTAAAGCCATTAAATAACCAAGTTAGGCAATTATAAAATTTACAAATAATAAATATACTCTCTTTTGTATAACAAAGGAGGGTATATTTTTATGGATAACATTAACAAAACAATTTACGAAATCGTTGCGGAAAGTGATAGCAACAGAATTACAGTATTTACAAATCATTTAAAAATCGACGGCTTTGTTTATCAATGTGACGGTAAATGTAAAGAGGTTGCAAACGGAATGTTAACCCTAAACGATGCTATCGTATGCAGAATTGATGATTATTGTACTTGCGATGAAGATGAGTGCACCTGCAATGATATAGCCTGTTTCAAATATGATTGGCTAAACATTATGCATTCAAAAATTGTTTCATTTAGCGTCTTAAAATAAAAAAAGAAGGGGCGAAGCCGTTGGCTTCGCCCCTAAATTATATATAATCTCAAAGATTATTATTTGCAATCACAACCGCAACCACAACTGCAGCAAGTTAAGCCTAAAGCTTCTTTAGCTTCTTCAAGTCTAACTTTGATACGACCGTCTACTGCGATACCTTCACCTGATTTTTCAGAAATTAATAATGGGTTAATATCTAATTCATCAATGAAT
>CALBKW010000030.1 GCA_937895785.1 uncultured Candidatus Melainabacteria bacterium
TTTTATTAATGATGACAGGGATTGTATTGTTTTTCAGTGAATTTAAATCAAAACACCAAAAAGAACATACCGACAAATTAAGTCTTAAACACGCAATTCTTATCGGTCTTGCGCAAGGTGTTGCAGCATTCCCTGGGTTTTCTCGTTCAGGTTGGACTATCGCAACAGGGTTGTTCACAGGCTTAGATAGAGTTACAAGTACAAAATTTTCTTTCTTACTTGTAATCCCTATTATCCTTGGTACAAGTATTTTCTACCCAATGTTAGAAATCAATCCACAAGAACTTGCAACCTTCAATTGGACCGCAATTCTTATTGGAACAGCGGTTTCTGCCGTTGTAGGTTACTTCTGTATCAAGTATTTCTTGAAATTTGTCGCAAGATTTTCAATGAACTTCTTTGCATATTACTGTATAATCGCTGGTTTAATCGTAATCAGCTTCTTTACAGGTATTGCGTTAGGAAGTGACTAATTTTGTCAGGCAATGCCTGACCTACAACTAAAAGATACCGCAACTAGTGCGGTATGACGATATTTAAAATATTTTTAAACAGCGGTTGCGAATGCAACCGCCGTTTTTGATTTGTGTTATGTGTGTGGGTGGGTTTGGGGTAAATGAAGTATTTTCTTCATGTGTGAAATAATAGTGTGTGTGAAATAAAGCTTATTTAACCTTTTGGAATATAAAGATATATTCATGTTGGAAGATTGAAAAACCGCCAGCTAAAGCTCTATAGCGCCATAAGTTTGCTGTTTTGCCTTTAGCTCTTTCGTTACCCTGAATATCTTTTACGATGATTGATTTCAAGATAAAGCCTAAGTTTTGCATTCTTTCCATACATTTGAAGCCCAAAGGTTGAACTTGAGAATTTTTGTAGCTATCACCAATGATTAAGGCTGCAAATCTACCTTTTTCAAGTAAGTCGTAACCGTTTTTAGCTACTTTTTCAAATAAATCATAAAATTCTTCTGTTGACGAGCAGTTAGACAAGTCTTCTTTTTTGTCAGAGAACTTGATAATGTCGTCATAGGGTGGGTGCAAGATTAGAAGCTGTGCTTTTTCTTCGCCCATTACTTCTAATCTAGCTTGGATTTTTTCTTTTGCTTCTTCTGATGCAGAATCAGCACAAATAATGTTCACGTCTGTAACCAATTGTTTTGGAGTAAATTTTTCACTAACGTGATCTACTAAATCTTGCTTAAGCTCAACACCGATACAACGACGACCTTCGTTGATAGCTTCGATACCAGAAGTACCTGAACCAAAGAACATATCTAAAACGATATCGTGTTTTTTAGTGTATCTTTCGTAAAGTTGTTGAGCGATTTGTGGAATATAATTACCGTGGTATTCGTTTGAGTGACCACCAGTTCTTAATCTTGTTGGGAATTGCCAAAAAGTATCAGTCTTAACTTCTGGATAGTTTTTCCATTCTTTTAAATTAATGTCGTTGTAAGCAACTGTTTTAATTGGATTGGTTGTAACTACATTTAAGTTAGCACGTCCTTGTGCTTCTTTAACCTTCAAGTTTGCTTTTGCCATCTTATTACTTATCCTCTTCCCTCTTTGTGTCTTAATAATATAATTTTGATTAAGAAATGTAATCAAATAAAAAGAGGATATTGAAAAATTTTTCTACATAAAATAGAGGATGTTGGAAGGGAGACTAAAAATTATATGCCCAATCCTAATGTCATGCTGAACTTGATTCAGCATCGCATGGTTACTTTGGAAAGACATTGTTTTTTAATTTGTTATTGTAATATTTTAAAATATTATGAAACGACAATACCCACTCTATGCAACTTTTGGTTCTTTGTCGATTTCTTTTTTAACTTCTGTTAGTTCTGCTGTAGCTTCGCGTGTTAAAGCATCCATATCATAACCATTTTCGTCAACTTCTTCTTTAAATCCAAAACCGTATTGGAAAGCTGACGGAATTTGTGAAACTAATTGCTCATATTCACCAATTACAGAATTTACGCAGTGTACAACTCCTGGATTGATAACTACAACTTCGCCTTGTTTTACTAATTTTACTGTTGGTTTACCGTCTTTTAAAATATTTAAAGCAGCACAACCACTTGTAACTAAGTAAACTTCTGATTGAGCCTTATCTTCTCTTGCTGGGTGTTTATGTAATTTTTCAGAACTATGTAATTTACGCATATCAACTGGGGTTTCGATATCAGATTGAACCATTGATGTACCTAAATTCATCGCTTTACCGTCTTTTGTAGACATCGCAGTTGAATTTGTAACCCAACAACTTGGCTCTAATGACCAGTTGTTTAATTTTTTATCAAAAGAATACATTGCAACACCGTCTGACAAAAGTTTTAAACCAGTTAAGTCATAACCTGTTTTGTTATCTTGTTTCCATGCTGAAACAACTGTGTTAACTTCATCATCAGAGAATTTGTTTCTATCTAAACGACCTCTTAATTCGTCTTCATTTTTGAAATCTCTTGTCCAGAAAACCTTTTCATCATGCGGTATATTTGATTTGTGTAAAACCTTTTCGTCTTTTAATTTTTGGATAACTTCATCACTCATTTCATGACGAGTACCTTTTTTACTAATTTTACTTTCCATTCTTGCGTTGCGAACGCTTGTATATAATGGCATTAAAGAATCAACTTCTTCTTTTGAGAAGCCATTTTTTTCAAGTTCTTTTGCTTGATATTCTGGAACGTAGTAATGCTTAAATTTGACGTAATCATTGTCTTTTACATCAACGATTTCTTTTTCAATTAATTTGTTTACAACTTTTTCGTCAAATTTGTTTTTGTTAATTTCGCCATTGTAAAGACGAGCATTAACCCACATTAATTCAGCGTATTTATTTTTAATCATTTGATCATCTGATTTGTTTGAATAATCAGAGTACCAATCAAAATTTTTGTCTGAAGCCATTAACATAGGATATCCCTTTGTAACTTCAAACTTGGCATTTGAGCCTTTACTAATTACAAACGCAGTGTTTTCTTTAATTTCAGTTGTTTTACCGTCTATTGTAATTTTACCTGTGGCCTTTTTAGGGAAAACAACATGTGTATCTCTATCAAATGTAGCAGTATTTTCTAAATATTTTTTTGCGTTATTACCGTAAATTAATTCTGTACCAGTACGCTCTTCGATAATAAAACCACCATTTTTAGTAGGTTTCAATTCTGTTTCATGCCCGTCAGGACTTAAAACAGTGGCTTTTGTAATCATAGGAGCATTGCCAGTAAAGTTGATTAAGTGTTTACCGTACGCTAAATTAGGCAATGTAGCAAAATGAGAAGCAAATTTTGGTGTTTCCGCTTGCTTCCTTTGGGGTAAATGTATATTACTAATGGTCTCTAATTTAGTGTTTTTAATTATTGGGGTAACGTTCACTTCGTTTATACCTATATAATACAACCTATATTATTAATTGTCAATTATACACTTTTTATTTATTTACATTTCGTTACACAAAAGTCTATAACTGCCACAATACATGAAATAAAACTCAAGATTAAAAATTGCCCTTTATTCATTTTTCGACTTAACAATTGTTACATTCCTAATAAAAACCATGATTATTTATCTTTGTTTTTAAGCTATAATTTAGATATGGCAAGAATTAAACAACTATCAAAAAATCTTATAAATCAAATCGCAGCAGGCGAAGTTATTGAACGCCCTATGTCTGTTGTAAAAGAGTTGGTTGAAAACTCTATTGATGCAGGTGCTACAAAAATCAGTGTCGAAATTAACAATGACTGTCGTGACATTCGTGTTGCCGACAATGGTTCTGGGATTCATCCAGACGACATTATGCTTGCTTTTTCTAAGCATGCCACAAGCAAAATTGAAAATTCTGACGATTTATATGCCATAAAAACACTTGGTTTCAGAGGTGAAGCCCTAGCTAGTATAATCTCTATTGCAAAAGTTACTTGCACAACAAGGACAAAAGATTTTGATAATGGTTTCAAGGTTGAATGTGCAGATTCTGAAGTAAAAAAATCTCAAACAGGCTGTGCTATTGGTACAATAATGAACGTAAAGGATTTATTTTACAATATTCCAGCTCGTTTAAAATTCTTGAAAAATCCAAAGACTGAATTTTCATACATTCAAGAATTAATCCAATCATTAGCTTTAATTAACACACATGTTGCATTTGAGCTTAAAAATAACGACAAAGTTGTTTTAAAAACAAACGGCTTAGGTAATCTTTTAAATACTATTAAAGAGTTATATTCAAAAGATACAGCAAGCCATTTAAAAGAAGTTTTCAAAACTGACGAACTTTCTGGACTTAAAATTTCAGGCTATGTTTCAACTCCAGACTACACTCGTTCAAGCAAAAAATATAACATTTTTATTAACTCAAGAACTGTAAAATGCCCTATTTTTCAAAAAGCAATTGATACAGCTTACAAAAACTTAATCGCAAGAGGAAAATATCCGTTTGTAGTGCTAAATTTAGAACTTCCACCAACTGATGTTGATGTAAACGTTCACCCTACAAAAAAAGAAGTTCGCTACAAAAATACAAACCAAATTTTCAGTTTTATATACGCTGGTGTAGATATGGCGTTATCAAATTATGTAGAAAGACAAGCAACAGAAAATCTTAGCGTAATTGATTTTACACCAACACAAGCTGAACAAAAACCATCAGAAGATGTTTATGTAAGTGATTTACCGCTTAAAAAACCTGTTCAAGACGTATTTTTAAAACCTGTCAGAGATATTCCGACAAAATCGTCTTACACTCCAACACCAACAAGCGAAAGAGCTTGTCAAGAACCTCAAACTCAACAACAATCATTTATCAACCACACTGAATTGCAAGAAGTTGAGCCAGAAGAAAAAATTATCGGACAATATGCCAAAACATATATTCTAATCGAAAGAGAAGACGGATTAGAAATTGTAGATCAACATATTGCAGATGAAAGATATATTTACGAAAAATTGAAGGCACAAAAAGAAATTGCATCACAAATTCTATTTATCTCTGATGTTATTGAAGTTACACCAACAGAGGCACAATTAATTCGTGATAACAAAGACAAATTCGAACATTTTGGATTTGAAATTGAAGTCTTAAACGACAAAGAAGTAACCTTCAAAAAAGTTCCGCAACTTCTTTCGCGCGTAAATACTAAAGAAATTTTATCTGATATTTTAGAAAATTTAGACGGTGATATTGCTGGATTAGAAGAACATATCTTAATTACAACTTCTTGCAAGGCTGCTGTAAAAGCACATCAAGAGTTGTCATTATTCCAAATGCAAGAATTAATAAAAAAATGGCGTAAATGTGAAAAGCCTTACACTTGCCCACACGGTCGCCCAATCTCAAAACTAATCCCTCACAAGCAATTAGCTGGATTTTTTGAACGAAATAAGTAAATTAAAAGCCTGACTCGTTTATAAGCTTTTGTTAACATGTTGAAACATGAATGTGATTTTCATGGCAATAAATTTCTCAAAAAATACTTTATATAAATACGAGAGATTATATTTGGAGAGTTCAATTTAATG
>CALBKW010000031.1 GCA_937895785.1 uncultured Candidatus Melainabacteria bacterium
CGTCAGTAGAACCATCGTTTACACAAATTATTTCAATATCTTTAAGTGTTTGGTTTATGAGGCTATCCAAACATTTATGAAGATATTTTTCGGTGTTATACACGGGTACAATTATCGAAACGCTAGTCATTTTGTCCTTCACTTCTTAAATCTACAGCAACAAACTAAATAAATAGTTGCATAAATTTTAACTATACCGCTAATGATATCATGAAACAAAATATTTTTCATGTAATATTTTATGAAAACTGTTTTTGAGATGTAGAATTAGTAGAACTCAAATTTCTCTACTAAAAAACTCTCAAGGAGAACTTGAGAGTTTTAAAATTTACGCGTGGAGGGATTCGAACCCCCGACCTTTTGGTTCGTAGCCAAACGCTCTATCCAGCTGGGCTACACGCGCCGATATTCAATTTTGTTTTTGTGTTTCCCCGCTGGATAGAGTTTCATTTAACTTACGTTGTCCTTTTACTCTGTAAAAGCTCCAACAGCCAGCTAGGCTACACGCGCTTACATTTAACTTGTAACTTCATTCTATCAAAGAAAATCTTTTTTTTCAAGATATAAATTTTATTTTATTATATAATCAGGTTATGAAAGTATCTTTAAAAGATTTATACTACGAATTTTTAGTTCTCGGAATCCAACTTTTGGGCGGTGGTTACGTTATTGTACCACTTATCCAACAAAGCATTATTGACAAGCGCCATTGGATTACAAACGAAGAACTTGTTGATTTTTACGCAATAAGTCAAAGTATTCCAGGAATTATCGCTGCAAATATTTCTGCTTTTGTCGGTTACAAATTAAGAGGCAAAAGAGGTGCTGCAACTGCTCTTTTAGGAATTATCACATCACCGATTATTTCAATTTTAATAGTTGCTTTAATTGTTGATTATTTGTTGAAAATTTCTTTCATTCAGAGTATATTCTGGGGTGTGGGTGTTGCTGTAATAATCTTAGTATATCTAACAATCAAAGAAATGTGGAAAAACAGTTTAACTGACGTGATGTCATGGATAATCTTCTTAGGTTGTTTTTCAGCATCATTCTTTTTTAAATTTTCACCTGTATTAGCAATTATCGGTTCCGTAATTGTAGGGGTATCTTACAAATTAATCTTAAAGAGGTGTGAAAAATGATGACGTTGGTACACCTTATAATAGAATTTTTTAAGATAGGCGTTTTCTCTGTTGGTGGCGGTTATGCAACGATGCCGTTCTTATATCAACTTGTACATACTTATGGTTGGTATTCAACAGAGCAATTAACAAATATGATTGCAATTTCAATGATTACTCCAGGACCTGTAGGTGCTAATATGGCGACTTTTGCAGGTTTCCAAACTTATGGAATAATTGGTGGTATCGTTGCAACCCTAGCTTTAATCTTTCCTTCATTTTTGTTTGTTGTTGCAATTTCAAAAGTTTTAAAAACCTTCAAAGATAATTTTTGGGTTAAAGCTGTTTTGTACTCACTAAAACCTGCAGGATGTGGGCTTTTGGCTGCTGTAGGTGCTGGATTTTTCAAAGATAATGTAACAAGTATTCCAGCGTTAATTTTGTTTATTTGTTTGTTTGCCTTGTCATTTAAATTTAAGAAAAATCCGTTGTACTATTTCTTCTTTGCCGCAATCGCAGGCGTAGTTTTACAACTTTGTGGAGTAAAATTGGTATAGTTTTAATATCAAGGGCGGGGTTGCTTGCAACCCCGCCCTTTTGTCTAATATTTCAAACGTAAAAATTATCCACGTTCTACAACTGTTGCGATTAATTCGCCATAGTTATTTACGTGTCCGTCTGTTTCTTTAATTTCATACATTATATCTGGATTTTCTGCTTGAGCTTGTTTTGCTGCAGCTCTTGCATCGTCCAATTCTTTAAACTCGCCTGCCAAATCTGGTGCAAATGAAGTTTCTGTTTCTACAAATAATTGATACATTTTTGCCTCCTTAGTATATTTTTAACTATATTATAATACGAAATTAAAATTTTATAATATAATTTTTCTATGTATGAAGAACTAGAACAAATTAGAGAAAAATGTAAAAATTGTCAGAAATGTCTACTCGCAAAGAGCAGAACTAATACCGTATTTTCTGACGGAGTACCAAATTCAAACCTTGTTTTGATTGGCGAAGCTCCTGGGTATTGGGAAGATCAAAAAGGTTTGCCTTTTGTTGGAAAAGCGGGACAATTATTAGATAAAATATTTGCCTCTGTTGGTTTATCACGTCAAAAAGATGTTTATATTTGCAACACAATAAAATGTCGTCCTCCTGAAAATAGAAATCCATTGCCAGAAGAAAAAGAGGCTTGCAAAGAATATTTGCAAGCGCAATTAGATATTTTAAAACCGAAAATTATACTAGTTTGCGGAAATATTGCTCTAAACACGATGCTACCAAATGAGCGAGGTATAACTCGTGCTCGTGGAAAATGGTTTGACGGACCGTATGGTTCTAAAATGATGCCAATTTTTCACCCGTCGTACTTGTTAAGAAACGACAGTCGCGAAAAAGGTTCTCCTAAATGGCTTATGTGGCAAGACATTCAAGAAATCAAACGCGAATATGACAAACTATTTGTTTAGCTCATGAGACAATTGGGCAATTGTTCTTGGGAAGTATTGTTGCAAGTATTGCGAACGTATTGAGAACAAGTCGTCATTGTTGTATGTACCCAATAATGCATTAGACTCTGCGATTGCCTCTTGAATTCCGTCACCAACATCTGAAGTTTTGATGAAGTAGTTAATGTGGTCACGTTGTGTGCTTGGAAATGCTTTGTTAAACTGAGCTTTTTCCTTTTCAAAAATTTCGTTTATGTTTTTGTTATTAAAAATGGATTTTGTTAGAGTTTCTTTTTCTTTAACATCAACTTCGCCGTAATCTTTAGCGTGACCAAGTTCATGAAGCATTACAAACAAGTTGTCGCCTGTTTTAATACGTTTATTCACCGCACCATAAGTTGAGTGAAGGATATCGTCTATGCCTTCAAGCTGTTTTGTATTTTTACCTAGGGCAATAAGTTCTTCACCAGGCATTTTCTTCATTACAGTAAGAATTTTCTCTTGGTTACCATTGATGTAATTTTCAAAATTGATAGTTGAAGTTTTACCGTCTTTCATATCTTTAACGTTTATGGCTTTGTCTTCAACTGTAATTTCATATTTTTGGTCATTTTTTGAAGAAATGAATTTCTTATCATTAACAACTTCAAAACTCAAAGAGTTATTTAGCAACACTTTACCGTTTTTATCAGTAATTTTGTAATCAGAAATTCTATTGCCTTGAGGGTCGTCTTCGTACAAATATTCAGTTTTTGTACCGTCAAGAGAAGTCATGTTTTTCTTAATTGTTGTAATTCCTGTTTTAAGGTCAACCGAACCAGAAGAAAGGACTTTTTCTGAACCGTCAGGCATAACATGTTTAATATTTAAAACACCTGCAACATCTGATTGAGTTGTGTACTCAGTGCGAACTTTTTTACCATTTTTGTCTTTAACAATACGAACTTCATTAACTAAAACAGGTTGAGGCAACTTTTTGTTCATTTCTAAAGTTACCTTAGATGTTGTATTATTTCTGTAATCTACGCTCTTTTTTATTTGGTATTGCTTACCGTTTCGAGTAATATTTTGAGTTTCATCAATTGCAGTTCTATTCAAATCTTTGTCTAACAGTTCAACTTTTTTACCGTTCATAAGTGTTGCAGTAACTGCAAAAGCATCATTGTCATATTCATCTGTATCAAGCTTTAAATCAAGAATACTTGACGGACAATTAGCTTTCATTTCGTTAACTTTAGAAACAGCTTTTTCAGTATTTTTAAGTTTATCATTTTGAGCCAATTTGATTAAATTATCAATACCCAAACTTGCACCAGAAAGTGCTTTAAATTTGTCTAGCTGTTTACCTTCAAGTGAATTAGAAATTGTTTTTAACTCTAATGCGCTGAATTTAGGGGTATCATTCTCTTTAATTTGAGAAATTTCTGCAATATTTTTTAAGTCTTCGGTGTCCTTTTTTAAGAAATCACAAGCGATTGAACTAATAACTTTAGGATTTTGTACTAAAGTTCTGAACGGTTGCCATTTTTCAGGAGTTTTTGACAATTCGCTCTTGATAAATTCTAATTTTTCGTCGTTAAATTTAGGTTTACCCGTAATGCCTTTCAAATTACTTAATTCCGTCATTGCATCATCAAGGTTAAACTTATTGGCAGATTTTTCAAACGTATCTGGTTTTTGCGCAGGCAAAAACTTTCTAGTTTGTGTTTTTTGTGTGCCAATTTTATTAACAGACGTAAGATTGTTTACTTGCATATCCATGTGCGTACCCGAAACCTTTACTTATATATATAAAGTGTTTTTTCGATACTAAATTTCATCATGTTAGAAAATAGTTACATGAATTTACAATTACTATTTAACCTTTTTAAGTGATGACAAGAAGTTTGTTGTTTGAACATCACCATCAACAGTTGTTAAGAATACTTGAGCGTTTTCTTCTCCTGTTTCAAGTTTTGGCAGTTGAGAAAGTTCTGATGCATAATAGCTAACTTCTTCTGGAGGTGAAGTAAAAGAGGATGCTTTCTTTGCTAATGCATTAAGTGATAATGCTCTCAAGAAACCAGCAAAACCTTTATGTTTATTACTAAATTTTGTATAAATTCTCAAAGATGAATCAAAAGTTTCAAGGTCAATATGACCAACAATAAACGCACTCAATTGAGGTGAAGATGATTTTATCATCATGCGTTGTATAACATTATCACGAATTTTCATTTCACCATTAATTAGCTTGAATGAACCTTCTGGAATGTTTACAAGGTCAACAATCGTAGATGGACTAATCATTACAATAGGGTTTCTAAATAATGCTGCCATATTTAGTACATATTGAACAAGTCCTAATTTTGTAATTGAACCGTCATTGATTGCAAATCTGATTGAACCATTTAATTTTGCATTATGGTCTGTATAAAATTCCAACAAGGCTTTTGATTTACCTGAGATTTCGTTTGGTAAATTCAACATAGTAGACGCAATCAAATTAGATTCAACATCTTTTGCACCAAGTCTTATACTGTATTTTTCTTTTGCTAAATCACAATAAACTTTTAAAGTTGAAATACCTTCAGCAAAGTCAAATTTGTTAGATTTGATTTCTAAAATGCCAGCTTTTGTAAGTGTTAAATTAGCATGAAGATTTCCGAACTTGATATCTTTGTATTCGCCTTTTTTAACATTAAATTTACATTTTTCGATAGCAATTAAGTTAGGCTGAAATACGATTGGTTCTTCGTTTTCAGTATTAGTTTGAGTCGGAGTTTTTTCTTCTACCTCAAAATATTTTGTTGAAACATTGCTCTTTACTACATTTTTTCTAATTTCAGCTAAACGTTTTGGATCAATTTGTTTATTTGGATCTCTTGGCGCAAAACTTTGGATAACTCTTTCCATATCCAAATCGTCAATGTTTAAGTTGATATTTTTTACAATGATAGGGAATAAAATTTCATTTTTAATGTCGCCGTCAAAAGTATAATTTGTACGACGAAAACGTCCATCAGCAGTTAAATGAACAGTATTTCGGTTTGTTGTAAGTGAACCATTTTTGATAGAGAATTTTTGACCGACAATTCTTACACCTTTCATCGCCATATTTCCGTCCAAATAAGGTTTTTCCCCACCTAAATATTTTAAATTGCCGCTAATTGTACCATTTTTAAATAATCTTTGGCTTGCAATAACATTAAAAAATTCACTTGGTAATGGTTCTGGAATATCAAATTCTAATTCCTTTATTGCACCTGACATAGCATTCAATTTGCCCTTTAATGTAATCATAGGTTTTGTTGGCGCAATATCTCTAGCTATTGTGTCTGCAATATAGTAGTTCAAATGTTCAATTTCAACGTCATTACCTTTTAAAATAAGGTTTATTCCTAATGCTCTATCGAACTTGTTAGGACTAATCGACATATTTTCAATTAAAATGTCAGAACCTGCTGGAACTTTTGCTCCACCAGCAACTTCAACTTTTCCAGAAATGTCATACAATACTCTCAACGCAAATGGAGTGTTACCTTTAAGAGAGATGTTACAGTTTGCAAGTTTTGATACGTATCTTGCAAAGTTATTTGTTGCATCACCTGTTATAGCAAGCATTGTGTCTACTTTTTTGGTGTAGTCTTTAACTTTTCCAGACATTTCAATTTTGTTTGCTATTTTGTTATCGTAATTACCTTTAAAATTTTGAATATCAATGTTGTTAGAATCCATTGTCAACTTACCACTTGTAACTGATACAGGCATGTTCGCAAGTGGGATAAGTTTAAAATCAATTCTGTTAACATCAACTTGACCATTCATTCCTTTGTTTGTAAGTTTAAAGTCAAATTTAATGTTACCTTTTAAATCTTTAAAACACGCTAAAACGTCGCTACCGTTTGGGATTAAAAGGTTTGAATTTAAGAACTGTTCTATGCTTTTTATATCATAAGTATTTGAATGTACTCTGAAATCAAATTTCTTTTCGTCTGCAACAGAATCAATATAAACTCTTGAACGATTTACGATAAATTCAAAATTATTTACAATTAATTTTTTATCTTTAATATAAACCTTGTCAAAATCTTTGAATGCAAGACGTAATTTGTCATTTTGATTGTTAATTTCTACAAAAATACCAAAATGAATATGTTTTGGCTCTCGCTCTGATGTGATTTCTAAATCCTTTGCTAATAGTTTTATAGATACTTTGTCATTTGCCTTGTATAAAATCATACATTTTTTGACATAAAGCAGTGAACTTAACCAATCAACTTTAAATTCAGACGGTTTTTGTTCCTTTTCTTGTTCTTTTAATGTAAGCATTTGAAGTGCATTAATATCCGCGAAAATTTCATCTGAACCTAATTTTCTAAGAATGATTTTCTTTTGTAAAATTTTTGCTAATGAAAACTCTGTATCAAAATTTTCAACATCTAAAAGAGTTTCTCCGTTTTTTATTAAAGAAATTTTATCTGTTTTAAAATTAATTACAGGTGAAAATCTAGTTTTTAAAACAGGTTTTTCAACTACTAAATCTGCTCCAACTTGTTCCTTAACGGCTTCTGAAAGATAATTCAAAAATCTTTCATCAGAAACTAAAGCTGGAATTACAACAATGTATGTGAAGATTAGTATTGCAATTATTATAATTGCAACTAATCCAGAAAATATACCTACTTTGGCATTTAAAGATAGCTTGTTCATAGTGTTCAAATTATAACATATTTTATGATATTATACTAATATGAAAAGAATATTAGTTATATTTTTAATATTAGTTTGCACTCAGTCAATTACTCTATCGGCTGAAAATACTTACAAAGTCAGTGATTTAACTGTTTATAGTCTTAATAACAAATATGGCTTGAAAGATAAATCTGACAAAGTTGTAGTTTACGCAAAATATAAAAAACTTATCAGATTGGGCGAAAATGCTTGGATTATTCAAGAAAAAAATAAATTCGGTATGATTGATTGCAAGGGCAATTACTTAATAAAACCTAAATATTCTCATGTTGAACGAATTTTTGGACGATTTGCAAAACTTGGTAATGAAAAGGATTATGGGCTATATGATGATAAAGGTGAAGCAATTATTCCACCTGAATTTACGTCAATTGACCCACTTTTTGGTGGTAGATTTTTAACTTGCAAAAATTATAAATATGGCATTTACAATAATAAAGGCAAATTGATTTTAGATAATGACTTTGACTTTATTTATATGCCAAATCCAAAAACTTTGCGTATTCAATATAAAGGCAATTGGTATGAAATCGAAAGTATAGCGAAGAGTGAGTCAATTAAATTGCCTGATGATTCCGTCCAATTTAATATGGATAATCAAGACTTCAAAATGACGCAAGTGTTCATTAATACGGGTATAGGTACTGGTTACACAGTAGTTACTGCCACAGACTATTTATTAAAAGTTTTTGCCTCAATTTCGCCTGCTTATGAGCAAACAATTGACGATTTAATGTTATCTCAAGGTGCTGAAACTGTTTCTATTTTTGTAAAATTAGGTTGGATTCCAAAATTTCCATTTGTATATGCAAAAAAATATTGGTCAAATTTAGTTCAGCCAAACAAAAGTCCACTTGCAGACGTAAGAAATGAGTTAAAGGGGCAGATAAAGTAATAACTAACTCATGTATTGGAAATCTTTTTCGGCATGAGTAGAGATTAAGTTTTTAACAGATTCATATTCAGTTGTTAGTGCTGAGTATTCTGTATCAATACGTTTTGATTGCATATCTAACATTTTTTCTTTTCTGTTTAATTTTGCCATTTGAGAGTTGTATTCAGCTTCTGCGGCAGCATCATCAGTTTTGTCATAATCTTCAAGGATATTTGTTGCTGATGACAATGAAATTTCTTGACCGTTTTTATCAACTAATGCTAAATAACCACTAATCAAGCCTTGAATTAAGAATTGAGAATTTTTCAATTGATTAGCCAATTCTTGTGATGCTGGTGTAACGGTTGTATTAGTAGAACCTGTTGAATTGTCTGTAGATGAATTTTGTGGTCTAGAAGTTTGTTCTACAGTTGAATCAGGAGAGCCTGATGTTCTGTTAGAATTTGCAGTTTCCCAATTTGTGTAATCTCTAACGTATGCATCATATTTTACCCTATATGTAGCATACGCATCATCATAAGCAGATTGTTCTTTTTCATAATTAGACCATTCTTGTTGGTTTTTGTTATATTTTGCCAATTCGGTATTGTAATTATTTTGGGCAGTCGAATTTTTTTGATTTATGCTTTCAACTTCTGAATTTACACTACTTTGTGCAGATTTTAAAGCAGAAAGAATTGAGCTTGCATATTCGTTTTCAGCCGTTTTTATCTTACGTCCACTGAAAGTACTTTGACCGTAATCTCCGTTATTAAAATCTAAATTTTTTGGAGCTCTATCATAAGTCTGTTGGGCTTTTTCTTTCGCCTCTTTCAACTTATTGCCAGTTTCTAAAAGTTGTTGATTGTATAAATTATTAATTAATTCACTTAATGATTCATCCAGAACTTGTTTTGAAAATACAGATTGAGTTTGTTCCCAATTGCTACCATCCCAGCTATGCGTATATCGATATGAAGTGTTTGCTAATTGTTGTGCATTAGATATAGTTTTATTAAAATCTGGCACAGTAATTGTGGTATTAGAAATTACTGGAGCTGATGGTTTTGTCAGTTTTTCAGTAGGAGGTGTTGGGGGTGTTTGATTAAATGACTCTGGTGGTGTAGGAGCAGGTTTGCCTACCCATTTTTGAATTTCTGGGTTTTGAGTTGTAGAACTACCAGAATCATTATTACTATTACTACTATTATTGTTTGTATTTTGAGTTGATTTTGCTGGAATAGTTGTTTTTGCTGGATTTGATGATGAACCTGCAATGACGCCATCGGAAATTCTTTTTACTGAATATCCATTTGCTGTTAAAACATCATAAGTCATTGCAACAGTATTTACACCATCAGAGAAAGATAATGTTTTGTTGCTTAAGGCATTTGTATATTTGTTTGATACTTCTTCTTGATCACTTGCCAAACGCATTTTGTCATTAGCAATACGTTGTTGTCTTAACTCTACTGAAGACAAACGAGATGTGATTGTTAATAGTCTTGCTTGTGATGCTGCTAAACCCATTCACATTTTCCTTTCGTACAGCTACCATACCGACAACTCTCATGTCGGCATTAATTTTGCTGAACTTTAGAGTTTGTTGTGCTTTTGTTACAAAATTTTAACATAAAGATAGCTTTAAACTCCGTTGTAATAATACATGTTTAATTTATAATCAAGTTATGGACACTTTAGCTCAATTTATACAACGCAAACGAGAAGCATTAGGCTTAACTCCACTTGGTTTATCACATAAGTGCAATGTTCCAACGGTTATTATAGAAGAAATAGAAGCC
This sequence comes from uncultured Candidatus Melainabacteria bacterium, assembly GCA_937895785.1. Lineage (GTDB taxonomy): Bacteria > Cyanobacteriota > Vampirovibrionia > Gastranaerophilales > Gastranaerophilaceae > UBA6984. The sequence continues at coordinate 9,982 of CALBKW010000031.1, forward strand.
GGTAGAGAGTTATTTTTATCGGTTACAATTCGCCAAAACTTAGCGAAGGGATTAAAGTGTTCACCAGAAGAAATTAAAATTCTTGAAAAAGATTTTGTAACTGAAGAAGTACCAATGGAAGTTATGGATGTTTTAAAACAACGTATTCTTAATGGTGAAACAGAATTATATTGCCCAAAATGCGAATCCCCTCTTGTTGTTCGTATTGAAAAAATGTATGATATTGAAGATAATCTTGAACTAGTACCTAGAGGTTATTGTTCAAAGTGTGTATTTCAAATAAAATAGCCTCAAATTCAAATATAATCATGTAAATACATGTTACAATAAGTTAACATTGTGCCAAATTTTGGCAATTTTTATTTTTAGGAGGCTTTATCATGTCATCAAAAGGAAATAAGTAATTACAAAATATAAGGAGAAATTAAATGTTTACAGGTATTCAATCTTATGGTTCATCTTATGGTCGTCCAAGAGAAATGGGCGAAACTCCAGCAGATATGGCTAAAGCTCAAAGACATCAACAAGCTAAAAATCACGAATACCGTGGTAGAGAAATGGGCGAAAAACCTTGGGAAGTTCCATCAAGAGAACAACAACAAGCTCATTATGATAAAGCTAATGTAGGTTATTCAACAGCTCCAGCTCGTGGTTCAAGACCAAGAGAAATGGGTGAAACACCAGAAGATGTAGCAAGAAATAATCAACCTCAAGATAGTAGACAACGTGAAATGACTGAACAAGAAAAAAGATTGGATTTGTTCGCATAAACATAAATATTTAATAAAAAGTGGCGACCGATAAAATCGGTCGCCACTTTTATAGCAAGGCATCGCAAAAACTTGAGATGCCTCCTCTTAGCTATACTTATTGTTTTTATAGACAGCTATTATCGTTTGCTGCCATAGCTACTAATGATACAAGACCACCCGCACCGACTAGCGCATAAACTATTCTTGACCAAACCGTCATATCTCCCATTAAGCGAGCAACCAAGTCAAAGTTAAACACACCAATCAAGCCCCAATTTAAAGCACCAATAATAACCAATAAGAAGCTTATAAGTTTTACGTATCTCATATTTTTCCTTTCTGTACTCTCTTATTTTATAAATAATTATATGTTTTTTTATTCTCAGAATTGTTTATTTTTAGAACTTTTTATACTACTTTTGTGTATAATCTATTTATGAACTTTTTAAGAACTATCAGTAAAATCAAATATTTTTTATTATTTTTAATTTTTGGTTTAGGTTTGTTTACCTATCCGATGTTTTTAAGTGGGTTTGACAAATTAGCTGGTGACTAT
>CALBKW010000032.1 GCA_937895785.1 uncultured Candidatus Melainabacteria bacterium
AGTTCAGAATGACATTATTTGAATATTCTTGACCCAAGAAACGAGCTCAAAATGATATTAGGTTGAATGTATTGAAGTATAATTTATAGACTTTTAATATTGTTTTAGATAGAATAATCATGAAGTGAAAAGGATTTGATTTTATGACCCAAAAACAACAACAAGAATATCAAAGCTATAAAAGATACAAGAAAAACAAAGATGTTACTGCGCAAAATATTTTGACAGTATTTACAACAACATTTTTAATTATGTTAGTTTTCTTTATCGGCGCTGCAAGGAGAATGACTCCAAGCGTTGATGTTTCAATTGGTGAAGATTCAGCAGTAGATGCAAAAGAATCAGGTTTGGGCGTAAAAGGTTTTATTGATAACAGATTAAGAGCTATTCAATCAGAAGATACAAACGTTATGGCTAAAAAGGTAGAAGAAGCCAGAAACAAGTTTGAAGAAGATGATGAAGATGAATATTTTGATAAAACTTTAGAAGAAAAAGTTAAAATTCCTGTTAAAAAGGTTAAACAAGAAGTAAAACAAGTAACTCAAGATGTTCAACAAGTTCAACAAGAGCATAAGACTGTTACAACAGCTCCTCCAAAACCTGTTGAAATTCCAAGTGCTTACAACCCAGTAATCAAAGTTGTTGTAGGTAGCTATTCTTCAATTGACCAAGCAAAAGTTGCTCAATCAATCTTGCAAGAGGCTGGTTTGGGTGTTACTCCTTTTGTAAAAAATATTCAAGGAACATATACGCTTCAAGTGGGTTCATTCTCATCTGAGGCAAAAGCTCAATCACTTGCTAATGAACTTTTAAAACACAATTACCCAGCAAGAATAATCAAATAATTTAATAATCGAGGTACAACATGTTTAATATCGTGACGATTGGTAGTGCTACAATTGATGTTTTCGTAAAATGTGACGAGGCAAATATTGTATCAGTAAATTCTATTGATAAAAAATCAGAATTTATGAGTTATAGATACGGTTCAAAGATTGATATCACAGATTTTGATACCAAAGTAGGTGGCGGCGGTGTAAATACAGCCATTAACTTTGCAAATTTGGGGTATAACACATCTGCAATTTTCAAATGTGGTGAAGATTTTTATGCTCACGGAATAATGAACTACTTAAAAGACAAAAACTTAGACTTGTCGCACATTGTTCGAACTTCAAAAACTTCGACAGGTTTTTCAGTAATTTTGGTAAGCTTCCAAGGTGATAGAACTGTTTTGGCTCACCGTGGTGGTAATGGTGAAATTAAAAAAGAAGATATAGATTTTGATGCAATAAAACAAGCTAAATTCTTATATTTGGCACCGTTAAATGGTAAATCAACAAAGATTTTAGAACCAATTGTTGAATTTGCACATGACAATGATGTAAAAATCTGTGTTAATGCAGGTTCATCAAGCCTTAAAAAAGGTTTCAATTATATGAAACACATTTTGGAAAACGCTCATATTGTAGTTATGAATAAAGAAGAAGCTCAAATGTGTACTGGCATTGAAGTTCGTCCAAATACATCAGATGAAGATTTTTCAAAAGAAAAAGTCCACCCAGATGTTGTTAAAATGTTGAAAAAATTGAAAGTTAAAGATTATCAATTGGTTGTAATAACAGACGGAAACAAAGGTGCTTATGCTTATGCAAACGATAAAATTTATATAGCACCAATCTTCCCAAGCAAAGTTGTTTCAACATTAGGTGCTGGTGATGCATTTGCATCAACATTATGCGCTACACTTCATGCTAAAAATGCAGATATTTGCAAAGCATTGATGTATGGCTCTGTAAACTCAAGTTCTGTTGTTTCAAACTTTGGTGCATCAGAAGGTCTTTTAACATTTGAAGAAATTGAAGAAAAACTAAAAGACCATCCTGAATACAAATGCGATGTTATAGATGCGTAAGGATTGGTGAAATTCTGTGAAAAAATTATAAAAAACACAATAAAAGGCGGTCGGTGAAGTTCACCGACCGCCTTTAAAAGATATCTTTTCAAAATCCTAAAATTCTAAGTTAATTTGAGAGAATTGAACGATTTTGTTTTTACCACGTTTTTTAGCGTTGTACAATGCGTGTTCTGCATATCTGATAACAGTGTTAGCATCTTCTTCAACGTTAGCTAAGCAAGGGTATGTAGAAATACCACCTGAAACTGTGATTGGGTGTCTTTCTTCTTCGCCTGCTGGGATAAATTCCATTTTTTCGATGTTACGTCTGAAACGTTCAGCGAACAAGAAAGCATTGTCTTCAGAAGTGTTTGGAAGGATTACGATAAATTCTTCGTCACCGTAACGAGTCAAAACATCTTCTTTTCTAATCATAGCTTTCAATTTATCTGCAAAGTTTTTCAATAAAACGTCGCCCCATTCATAGCCATACATATCGTTAACAACTTTGAAGAAGTCGATATCGAACAACAAGCATGACAATGGAGTTTTGTAACGTCTTGCACGTGAAATTTCTGCATCTAAACGTTCTTGTAAGTATTTTCTGTTATGTAAACCTGTTAATTCATCAGTTGTAGAAACTTCGTTGATTTTATCGTGAAACTCTTTAACTTTGAACAATGAATTAATACGAGTCATTAAAACATCTTTGTTAATTGGTGTTGAGATGTAGTCATAAGTTAAAGCTCTAACTGTAACATCATTGATTGGTTCACCAACGAATAATACAGGAACTTTGAATTTTGTTGTCATTAAAACATCTTTCAAGTTTGGTACATCTTCAACGATTAAAAGATATGGGTTTAAAAGTTCGTATTCTTTTAAATCTTCTGCCAATTCAACTCGAATAGAGGCATTATCAATATTATCAAGATTTTCGATTATATCTTTAATGTCAGATTGTTTTTTAGTTGTATAAATAACTATGTTTTTCATGTCTTCTCCTAATATTTGTCATAATTATAACAAATAGAACAAAAAAAAGCAATACTACTTTATTTTGTCAGTACAAATATAGCATCTTCCGCAAACAAAGGGCTTATTAGTTTTGTAATTATATTTTTTCTGATTTTTCCATTTGTGAAGTACAGCGACTTCAAGATTTTAAAATTATTCTTTTTTGCAAATTCAAAAAAGTCGTTGATTGTAAGCAAGTGAATGTTTGGCGTGTCGTACCATTCAAATGGCAAGCGTTCAGATTTTGGCATTCGTCCTTTGAACATTAGATAAAAACGAACCTTCCAATATGCAAAGTTTGGAAAGCTTACGACACATTTTTTACCAACTCTAAGCATTTCGTTTATTACATAATCAGGTTTTTCTGTAGATTGAAGTGTGCTGTTAAGAATTACATAGTCGTATTCCTCGTCTGCAAATTGTTTTAGTCCTTCGTCAATGTCGCCTTGTATTGTACATACGCCGTTTTGGATACTTTCAATTACTGAATTTTCGTCTATTTCAATTCCTTTACCTTGAATGTTTTTCTTGTCTTTAAGCATTTTTAGCAGTGTTCCATCACCACTGCCCAAGTCAAGAACCGTCGAATTTTCTTCTACAATATCAACGATTGATGCGTAGTTTACGTGTAATCTTTGGCTATTTTCCATTCGTAATTCCTAGTCTGTTATAAACTTGCGAATTTATTTCTGCTCCAACAAGAATAAGTATTGATGAGTAATATAGCCAAACCATTAATACTGCGAAAGCTCCAATTGTGCCGTAGATAAAGTTGTATGTGTGCAAATTGTTTACGTAGATTGAAAATCCCCAAGAGCCTAATAACCAAAATGTGCTGAAAAAGAATGTTCCAGGGATTGTGCTTTTTAATTTTAAAAGTTCAGGACCTTTTAAATCTGGTAAAATGTAGTAATGCAAAAAGGCCATTACGTAAAGCGCAATAAACGAAATTGGCCAACGTAAGAACATCCACATAGATGCGGCTTCTTGACCCAAGTGCAAATATGTTACACAGAAGTTGAAAATAATTTTACCAAAAATGATTAAGTTTACTGTTATGAACAAAACAGCAGTGTTTACAATCAACATAAAGAAAGCAAGTATACGAGTGTAAAGAAACGAGCGAGTTTCACCAATTTTATAAGCTCTATTTAAGCCTTTAGCAATAATTGCAAGCGTATTAGTCGTTAAAAATACTGTGATTACAAAACCAAGAATCGCCCAAAAACCACCTTTTGAATAGAATACAGCTTCTTTTAAAACTGTAAATACTAGTTCTACCGATTCGTCAGGCATGATTTGAACCAAAAATGACAGAATAGGTCTGATAAAATCGTGTTTTCCTGCCCAACTGAAAATACCAGTAAGAAATAGTAACGCAGGAAATATGCCTAAAACGCACATAAATCCCATTTCAGATGCCATTCCGAAAAAGTCGTTGTCTACGACAGATTTTATTAATCGTTTTAAGTAAATAATGACTTTCTTCATTAAACACCCTGTTTTTTGATTAACTCAATAAGTTTTTTTACTGCATCTTTTGCGTTATGTTTGATTACGCAACCTGCCGCAAACTTGTGCCCACCACCGTTGAACTCAGAACAAACGTCTGCAACATCAATGTTTTTGCTACGCATAGACACTTTAAACATCTTGTTGTCAAGTTCTTTCAATATAAATGCAACTTCTGTTGTTTCAATTGCTCTTAAAAATTCAACTAAACCTTCAGTGAAGTCCTCACCACCGCCGAATTTTTCAAGGTCTTTTTTGTAAACAACAGTGTAAGCTATTTTGTCGTCATTTGAAAATTCAGCCTTGCTAATGCAGTATGCTTGGAACATAACCAAATTTTTAGACTTTGATTCATAGCAATTTTTATAAACTTTTTTAGGGTTAGCACCTGCTGTAACAAGTTTTGAGGCAATTTTTAAGGCTCTTGAACTTGTGTTGTCAAATCTAAACCCACCTGTATCTGTTAAAATTGCGGTGTAGATTGCTTCTGCAATTTTTTCATCGACTTTCCAACCGTGATTTTCTGCTATTTGGAACAAAACTTCACCAGTAGAGCTTGCTTCGCTTTCAACAAATTTAATGTTGGCATCATAGTTGTTTGTCTTGTGGTGGTCGATTGTAGCCTTAATCATCGCTTTTTCATAGAAGATTTGAGCATCAAAAATTCGGTCTAATGCTGCAACATCAACAAGGATAACCATATCATACACCATAGAATTATCAAATTCAGAGATGTGCTTAACGTCCTTTGCTCCGCTTAGGTATTCGTACATTTTAGGGTATTTTGATACAATCATCATTTCAGCCTTTTTCTTGTAGTGGCTGTAAATTAAATCCCTAAGTGCAATCATAGAACCTAAAGCATCGCCGTCTGGGTTGACGTGAGTTATTATTAATATATTCTTTGATTTTTTTATGCTATCATCTAAGTTCAAATGTTCCATTGCTTAATTATAGCACACAAATATGAAATGGGCTTAATATGACAAAAAAAGTTCTGTATACTAATTTTGAAGGCATTGATGACACTTTGGCAAAAATGCTGGAAGATAAAAATTTTAGAAAAGCGATTACTAAAAGTAATCTTTTTAAGTTCTGGCAAAAAGTTGTAGGAGAAAAGTTTAAGGACAATTCTAAGCCGTTTTCAATGACGACGAATGGAGTTATGATAATCGCGTGCAAAAATCCAGCAGTCGCTCAGGAATTAATGTTTCGTAAAACAAAAATTTTGACAGAATTAACCCCATATCTTAAATCCTTGAAAATGAAAATTTCAGATTTGAGATTTGATGTAAAACGTTGGGTTGATGAAGATGAGTAAGACAAAATTGGCTTATCGTCTTAATTTACATTATATTATTTCGTTAAATCTTTCGTTAAATCAAATTTGTCCGCTTTAAAACGTACGTGTTTTTACGTACGTAAATTTACTTACACACACGGCTTAAACTTTTTAATGAAAGTGATTTGCAGGTTTTAAAAAGATTTTTGACTATTATAGCTTTAGTTCTAGAGATTGAATGAACTTGTGTTTTAGTTATAACATAGTTTATAGCGTTTGTGTGAAATTTATTGAGTTAATTCCCTAATCATTTTTTGTGCAGGAAAATAATTTGGTAAAACCTCCAAAGAAGTTTCAAACTCGTGTAATGCAAGCAATTTGCTGTTGTGCTTTAAATGATAATTGCCATATATAAAATGTAGTTCAGGATCGTTGTAACAACGGTCAACGCCTTTGTTTAAGAATATCTTAGCCACTTCCCAATAGTTATAATTTATCAATGCCCTAGCGATAAACTTGTAACTTTCTTGGTTTATCTGATAAAAAATGTCTGCAGAATTTATTACATTTTCAACGTATTCGCTTAATCCAGCCTTAATTAAAAGCCCAATATCAATTTCTAAAAAGTTCCTGATTTGCAGGTATGACGGAAAAAATTGAATGTAATTCTTCATGAACTGAATTAATAAATATGCCCAATCAGCGCGTAAATCCTTATCTCTAACTATACTAAAAGTGCTCTTTGCCTCGTCAAGCTTGTCGCTAAGCAACTCACAATAACCTACTTCCAAAAGCATACCATTTGCTTTGAAAAAAGGCTCGCAATCCTTTATTCGTATATCAGTTAAGCATTTTTTTGCCTGTTCGTAGTTCATTTTATTGGTTTTCAGATGTGTTTTTCTTTAAAATAACCTTTTTAGGCGCACTTTTCTTGTCTTGTGGCATTAAATCAGATAAAGAGCCTAAATCCGCCAATGAAGTGCTTTCTGACTGTTTGTTTGCGTTTTGAATTTGTACGTAAACTTCTTCACGGTAAATCTTCACGTCTTTTGGAGCGTTGATGGCAATTTTGCAGTTATCCACTTTTGATTCCAAAATTGTAATCTCGATTTCGTCGTTTATAATAATCTTTTGACCGTTTTTTCTTGATAATATAAGCATTTGCTACTCACCGTCCTTTTTAGGTTCTTCGTCCTTAAATAGTGGGTAAGTAACGTCAAAACCAGTACCGCTCAATATGACCTGACCAGCCTTGTTATTCTTGATGTTGAAAACGATTGGTGCAAGCAAGTTTACGGTAGTTTTCCTAGGGTTGTCACTTGGTATTTTTGCAATATTCATAACGACCAAATCTTCTGCTGTAGTCACTTCTAATGATGCTTCTGCTTCATCTGGTAACTCGAAAGTGTAGTCAATACCGAAAAAGCTAGGTATTGTTGCTGGAAAAGCTAAATCTGGTGTGTGTGTTGATTGAATCCATTTGAACAAAGAAGCTTCTTTAGATTCAATCATTACAAACTGTTCTTCTTCGTTATAGCCTAGAATTGGCATTGTGAAATTAAATACGTATCTATCGTCTACTTCAATTTCACCAAATCTGGTTGTTTGTATTTTCATAATTTTCCTTATCTAAATTAGTAATTATTGTTGCTAGAACTAAAGTCTAAGTTTGGCATCATTTGGCTAAACATCATTGTTTGCAACATTTCTGGAGAAATTTGCATTTGACCATTTGCTTGACCTCCAGCTTGTTGTTGAGCTTGTTGTGCCATTAAAAATGGTAGCATATTCATCATGTTGTTATTGTTGTTGTTATTGCTGTTTTTTTCGCCAAAAAGCATACCAATATTAGGTTGAGAGTATTGTGACATTTGAGCTGTCATCATATCTCTTTGCATTTGTCTTTGAAATTCCTCTCTTGTAACGTCTGGTTTGTATTCACTTTTTACTTCAGGTGTAGAAGTTGCTTGAACATTACTTTGTGGTACTCTTTCAATTCTTGATTCTTGAGCTTGTTGTGCCATTTCTGCTTGTTTTGCAATGTTGCCCAAACCTGCATCGTTTAAGACTCTTATAGCTTTTAAAACTTCTTCATCACTTGGTTGAGAAGAGGCAATTAAGCTAGAAGTTTTACCTAACAATTTTAAGGTGTTGTTTTCAATTGAACTTTTTTTGTTAGAAAAATCTCTAAAGCCTTTAAATTCATACTTGTTAAGCTCTTCTTCAGAGTTCATTTCTTTTCTTAAACGTTCAACTCTTTTTCTTTCAATCTCTTTATTTAAGTCAGCAGACAAGCCATTTCCGTATGGAGCAGCAATAAATTTGTCTAAATCAGTTTGAGCTTCTTGAACCTTCTTTTGTTCTGTTGGTTCATAGCAAGCAGGAGAGCCATTTAAGCAAGCTCTACCTCTTTCAGCATACTTTCCTAAAGTGTTATTAGGATTGAATTGGTTAGCTTTTATGTAGCAAAATTCAGCTTTATTTTTATCTCCAGCTTTTGTGTATGCCATACCTAAATAGTAGTATACAACTTGGTTTTCAGATTTTGGATATTGGGTTAAATATGCTCTTAAATCTTGAATACAACCTGTAATATTACCTTGTTTATATTTTCTAATCCCTTGCGCAACAAGAGGTGTTACAGCCTCAGTGTAAGCGAGAGCGCTGTTTGCGGTGAACGCCATTATGCAAATTATTAATGCTGATAATAGTTTTTTTCTCATTCGTGGTACTCCCTACCTCAATTTTAATGATTTTGAATCAAAAATCAACTTTTTAACATTATATAAACATTTGAGTGATTTAAAATGCTTTAAATAGTTGATTTTATTGAACGTTAGGTAGAGAGTTTAAATATTACATTATTTTAAGTTTAAAGTATCATAGCAACAACCATTAGAACCATGAAACCAATTTGCAGGGCAGTTGCCATTTTTTGCTGAAATCCATTTGAGTCATATTTTTTTGCAACTTTTTGAGCATTAACTGCGCCATAAAGTCTACTTAACCTAGAAGAATCGCTTTCCTTGCTAAAATTAGAATTAAAAACGGTACTTTCTAAACGGCTAAGACGCTTATCTACGGTGTCATCTGAGAAACTTTGCTTATATACATTTTTTTCTAATTTGTTTAATTTTGAACGAAAATCTCTGTCAGAAATTTGTCTATCCCAACTTTTTTCTCGTTGAACAGAGTTGTTATAGCTTTCTTGCTGTACATTTTGCGGTGAAAAATAGTTGTCAGGATACTGTGTTTGAGGGTTATCAGCTAAGTAACTTTCATCTTGGTAGTAATCATTATGCGAAAAGAAAGCCTCGTCTGAGTTTTTTGGTGCATTGTAAGCAAGTTTATCTTTAAGTCTGTCAACTCTAACTGCTAAATCATCATTTGCATAAGTCTTACGAAAAGCCTGTTTTTCAAGGTTACTAAGTCTTGTTTTAATTTCCATGTGTTTGTAACTTTTGCCAAACGCGGTTTGTTCAAGAGAATCTACAACTGGATACTCAATATTTGGGTCTGCTTTTTCTTCAGGTTCTAAGTATTCCTCTTTTTGTGCCAATTGTTGATTCTGTTGAGTTTTAGGTGAATAGAAGTTGTCACCGTCATCTTCGCCGTTTGTAAACGCATATTTTCTTGGTGTAACTTCTTTACCCATTTGTTCTGAAGCAATGTCTTTGTCTAAATTTGAAAGTCTTGATTTAATACTCCCTGACTTCTTTTCGCCATAGACAGTTTGTTCAATTCTATCTAACCTAGCGTTATCACTTTGGTTTGTATATTCTATACCATAAAGGTTGTTTTCAATAGTACTAAGTGTTTTAGAAGTTTGACTTTGAGCTAAAACATTAGATTGTAAAAATAAAATACAAATTATGCTGATTAATAATTTTTTCATGATAATAAACCGTCCCAAAGTTATGTTAAACGTGCTTGACGGCTTTTTCTATTAATCAAGTTTGCAATGTTTTATATTAAAAATATTAGTAGAAAGTAGTAGTTTATAATAAAAAAAATGGGCTAAACCTTAGGAAATTCAGCCCTGTGCAAATAAGAAGATATGCTATCTGAAGTATATTTTAGGATTTTAAATCTATTGTCAAAGCGTTTGATAAAGCGATTCCACCTTTAACCTTTGGCATATTAACCACACGTCCATTTACGTACATTACAGTAGAACCGCCACCGTCAAGGTTCATTGCGTTTGTACAACCAATTGATTTCATAAACCAAGCCAATTCTTTTAAGGTCAAACCAACTGATGCGCCTTCACGACCATCAACGGCAACCATTATAAAGTTTCCGTCTTGTGTGTAACCGATTGCAGTTCTTGGGTTTTTACCACCGATTGCACCAAGTTTTTGTTCTGTCATATCAACGAAAACTTCGCCATTTTTAACCAAATAAGGACCACCGCTGATTATGTGTTTTACGTTATCCCAATTTGGAATGGTTTTTATATCAAAGTCAACGTGTTTTGCTCTGTATAATTTAGCTAATCTTTCGTCAGGACCTACTATTACATATCCATTGTGTGGGATTGGCATTGCTTGAGTTCCAATAGAAACGATTTTGCCGTTTTCTACCGCAATTTGTTTACCGTATTTTGGACTAGGTGGTGCGAATGTACCCCATTCTGGAGTGTAAACAATTACGTGAGTTGACAACATTCTAGGTTGGTTGATGTTATCCACTTTTAAGTTGCCTTTAAAAGATTTAACTTGCGCATTAAGCTCTAATCTTGCCATATCAAAGCCGTCTTCAAAAATACCCATTGCAACTCTATTATAAATAGGACCAGTGTACATTTTGCCGTTAATCATTAATGTTCCTAAAGGAACACCTGTTTGTGGTTTGAAATATGTGCCATTTATTGCGACAAGCGAATTGTTTTTTCTTGCCAAAGTTGTAATTGTAGATTTTGATGCTAACCTTGATGATGATAATTGGGGATTGATTTGTAAATTAGGATTTAATTTTTGATTAATTTCAACTACATTAATGCGTACAGGACGACCATTGATAGTTTTTGTAAGTTTGATGTGCTTTACGCCCAAAGCAATATCATAAATCATTGAATTTTTATATCTGTTTCTAACGCTGTTATTAAAGTTTGTTGCTTGTTCCTCGATAGTAAGCTCTTTAATATCTTCTTTAGCCCTCGCATTGTCTAACAATGGAGATACAACACTTCCTTGTGCTAATCTGACTTCTTTTGCGATAATCGGCGGACTCTTGAAGAAGTTATTTGTAAGCACAACCAGCGCAGTTAATATACTCAAATTGATTGCCGTCGCAATCATTTTGGGTGGGGTAAGTTTTAAAGTTTTAGTATCCATAATTTCACCATAAATCCACAGCTACTAAAGGGTTTTCAAAGAAAACTCTTGTCGCTATTTATATTGGAACCTGAATACCTTTTTTTTGGAGAGTGGTGCGATTTTTTCAATGCATGGGGAATAACACTCTAGAGCGTTTCATAAATTGGGGAATGTATATCTTTTTCTTTGCTATTAAGCTTTCGCTCTACTAATATTGTAACATATTTTTACATTTTTCTCAAGTGGCTGTAAACTAAGTATAGCTATAG
>CALBKW010000033.1 GCA_937895785.1 uncultured Candidatus Melainabacteria bacterium
CTAACAAAAATACTAAAAAGGATATGCCTACCCAGCATATCCTTTTTGTTATATATTAAAGACTATGGAAAACAAAAAAGAACTCCGCAAAAAAGCAAAAGAAATTAGAAAAAATATAGATATTAAATCAGTAAGTAAAGTTATTGTTGAAAAAATATCAAACATTGAAGATTTTAAAATTGCTAAAAATATAATGATTTTCTATCCTTTAGAAAACGAAATTGATTTACTTGGTTTAGTAGAAAAAAATCCAGACAAGAATTTTTATTTGCCAAGAACAAATGGAGAAACTATGGAAGCTTGTTCTTTTAATATAGGTGATAAATTACTTAAAGGAGCTTTTAATGTTTGCGTTCCAACTACAAATAAAATAAACCCTCAAATATTAGATTTAATATTTACACCAGCTCTAATGGTTGATAAAAATAATTATAGACTTGGATACGGAAAAGGTTTTTATGATAGGTTTTTGAAAGAAACAAACGCAAAAACTATTGTACCAATTTCAAAAAAACTAATCGTTGAAAAACTTCCTATCGAAGAACACGATAAAAAAGTTGATTTTATAATTACAGATTAAAAAAAAGCCGTCTTAAATCTTTGTTTAAGACAGCTATTAATTTTTGTTTTGGTTTTTGGTTTTTGGTTTTTGGTTTGGTTTAATTTGTTAAAGTTTTTTGGTTGCTTGGTATTCGTCGTCTCTTACGCTATGTATCTTACTGTGTCACTTTGTGCTGCACTATCCATTACTTTGCTTAGTGATGCGTATTCATTTTGTACCAATGTCAACTCGTTTTCTATCTTTATACATTCTTGATCTAATTGCTTTTCTTCTTCGTTTAATCTCTTTGCTTCTATCTGTGCAATTTGATCTCTTTGTTGTTTGTATAAGTTTTGAAATACTAATGTTTGATATGCTTGTTGTTGCTGTATCGCTTGTTCATCTGTTCCTTGGGCTTGTCCCAACTGTCCTGAACCTTGCAACATTGCCATATTTTGTTGTGCTCCCATCATTGCGGCATTATGCGAATTGAACATATATTGTGTCATTCTGCCAAATAAATTTGATGGACAACTTGTTAAATCTTCGTATGATATTGAGCCGTCTCCTACGCTTGCTGCATATGTTGACAAGTTATTTCTTCTTTGTTGGGCTTGTGTTAATTTGTACTCAAGTTCATTTATTCTGTTCTTTAAGTAACTTTTACGTCCCATCATTGTCAATATAGCCATAACCGACTCCTACCAAAACTTGTAAAATAAATTTACTAATTACACACTTTTTTTATGTTTTTCTTCACACTACTAAGTTTAATAATTAATTAAATCTATTTTTTAACTAACCAATTTAACCTTACATTTATATAAACACCATGCAAATTCTTTTATTGCCATGTTTTTAGCCCTTTGTTAAGTTTTCTTAACAAAGGGCTAAATTTGTAAATATAAATTTTTAAAATCAATTATGCTTCGTTTTTCGTAAGAACTTTATCAATCAAACCATATTCCATAGCTTGTTGAGCAGATAAGTAGTTATCACGTTCAGTATCTTTTTTAACTTTTGCAATAGATTGACCAGAATTTTCAGCCAAGATACCGTTCAACATATCTTTCATACGAAGAATTTCTTTAGCCTCAATTTCAATATCAGTTGCTTGACCTTGAGCACCACCTAAAGGTTGGTGAATCATAATTCTTGCACTTGGAAGAGCCATACGTTTGCCTTTTTTACCACTTGATAAAAGGAAAGCACCCATAGAAGCTGCTTGACCAAGACAAATTGTTGCAACGTCAGCCTTGATTAAGTTCATAGTATCATAAATAGCCATACCAGCAGTAATAACACCACCAGGGCTATTGATGTACATCATAATATCTTTTTCAGGATTTTCACTATCCAATAATAACAATTGAGCAATAATAGAATTTGCTACATCATCATCGATTTCAGTACCTAAGAAAATAATTCTTTCACGTAGTAATCTTGAGAAAATATCAAAAGATTTTTCACCACGAGAAGAAGCCTCAATAACAGTAGGTACATAACTCATTATTCTTAAATATTCTTGTGTATCCATGTTTTCTCCTTGTTTATGAAAATATTATATAACAAAAAAAATAAATTAAAAACAAAAAGAGAGGCTAAAATCACCTCTCTTATGTTGCGATAAAAAATACATCACCTGTTTATTTTAACCCAAAGAATCTTGCAACCCTTCTTAGAAACGAAACTTGAGCATTACCTGAATTTTCTTTTTTGAAAGATGGTTCAAATACGTCTTGTTCCAAAGGTCTTAAGTTATGAGCTACAGGTTTATAATCGCCGATAATTTCTAAGTCTGCCATAAAAACTATTGGGGCAGGTCTGTGATAATTACCAATATTATTTGGTGTATTTCTTACAATTGAATTTACGTTGTTTACTGCTTCTAACATAATCTCACCTCTTTTAGATTAAGTTTTTCCGTGTCCCCCGACTGCACTTAACAGGGGTAATACTCTGTGCAATCTATACGGAATTTTTTCTTTCCATTTCTTTCTACAAGATTATGTTAACACAAACAAAACATAAATTGTAAAAAATACAATTAATATTGTTACAAAACTTAATATAAAATAACTAAAACGCAGATATATATTGATTTATAAAAAATCAACCACAATTTATATATCTTTAAAGAGGTGTTTTTATATGCCCTACACTAGAAAAAGTAGGCATAGTTAATAAGGGATGGTGCTAATTTCAATTTATACGAGAGTTTTAAGAATAAATTTATTAAAAAAAATAAATAGTATTTTATATAATTATAAGTGTACAGTTAACACTATAACTAAAATAAATTTTCCTTTTGTGAACAACCAAAACCACCTAAGAAGCATTGTGTTTCAGGAGTTTAAACACATGCTTCAAAAACTGTAAGCCTTTTGTGAACATACCTAATAAAAAATATTTTAGCAAAAGAGTTTTCAAAATTACAAAATGATAAACGCAATAAAAAAGGAGCTTTTCAGCTCCTTTAAAATGGTGCGGTTGGTGGCTTCTCTTGAGTTGTTGGCGAGGACACGACGTCCGAGCCTTACAAATCAGGATACCCTTTAGGGTAGAACGCTTATTAAAATTTAATCACGATTGATTAAATTTTAATTGCGTGAGAATCGCCCAAGCGAAACAAAAGAATTTGCAATAAAAAAGGAGCTTTTCAGCTCCTTTAAAATGGTGCGCTTGGCGCGATTCGAACGCGCGACCTATCCCTTAAAAGGGGAGTGCTCTACCTGCTGAGCTACAAGCGCATAATCAAATCTTGATTACATATATTAATTTAGCAAGAAAAAATTATTTCGTCAACTACTTTTTTTAAATAAAAAAAATGGCTTTAAAGTTATCAACCTCAAAGCCATATAAAATAAGCGTTTCAAATGTTATTCAACATCAATAAATTTCTTAGCACATGCAAACATTTCATCGACTAAAGCAGAATTTGAATAAATATTCATACCTGCAGATTCAAGAACTTGTTTCATGCGTTTCTCCCAAAGCGGATAAATATCTTCTTTTGTTAAATCAAGGACTTTTGCAAGCATATTCAGTTCTTTAAAATCAATCGGAACAGGGATAGCACCTCTTAGCATATCCACCATTTCAAGACGTTTTTTTCTTGGAAAAGCTTTCAGAA
This sequence comes from uncultured Candidatus Melainabacteria bacterium, assembly GCA_937895785.1. GTDB lineage: Bacteria > Cyanobacteriota > Vampirovibrionia > Gastranaerophilales > Gastranaerophilaceae > UBA6984. The sequence continues at coordinate 3,675 of CALBKW010000033.1, forward strand.
AGTTAACTATTGAAAGCCCTTTGTTTCTAATACTATCTTTAACAAAATCAATTGTTTCATCAACAAGAATAGGTTCTTGAGGAATGCGATATTCCTCAAATTCTTCTGGCAGAATATCCATAACAACGGCAATTCTTTCTAATGTTGTACCACGAGTTGAGAATGGGATGGTTTTATCTATCAAATTATAGACATAAGATAGAGTAACACCAATCATTTCCGCAAAATCTTTTTTGTGTAAATCGTTTTTTTCTAAGAAATTTGCCACCATATCCGAACTCTTTTGCTTTGTTAATGTCTTATTTTTAGTAGTCATAATAATCCTCCCTCTGTAAGATAGATTCCATTTTGATACTAAAATAACTTTTATTTATCTTTTTGTTAAGCGAAAGGTAGATAACAAGAAAGGTAATCTTTATTTGGGTTAAAATAATAAATGCAAGGAAGATATTAAGGATAATTATTTTGAAATTAATTTTATGCACAGGAAATATTGGCGAAAAATATGCTTTTAACCGACATAACGTAGGGTTTATGGTAGCCGATTTAATGGGTTACGAAAAAGGTTTTGATTTTAGACAAGAATCAAAATTAAAATGTTATTTAGCAAAATATC
>CALBKW010000034.1 GCA_937895785.1 uncultured Candidatus Melainabacteria bacterium
AAGAGCATTATAATGTAGAAATAAAATCAAATTTAAAAGAACCGTAAAACCTGCAACAATCATGCTATTCCAAAAGTATGCCATAAAGTCAACTTTTTGCCATACTCCTATGTAGTTTTCCCAAGTAAAATCTGTTGGAATAATTACAGGTGGATACGCAAAAATATTTTCATTTGCACCTTTTAAAGAAGTCGAAATTAGCCAAATAAAAGGAAAAATTGACAACAATGATACAAATATCAACACAGCGTGAGATGATGCTTTTTCAAGAAAACGTCTTAACATAACAAATTAACCACCAGGGCAAAGACTTTCCCAATCAACATCGTCTTCATCTTCACCAGGTTCTGGAATTTCATCACCATCTTCTAGCATCAACATTAATTGAAGTTTTAATTGATGTTTATAGTTTTCTCTTGCTTTTTCTATAGTTTTTGCACAGAATGCAAAACTTGGAATTTCCTTAATTTCTATATAAAAGTACGGATTACCATTGAAGTCCAAATCAGTACCTTCAATTAGGGTCCAATCTAAATTTAAATAATATTCTAAATCTTTATTCATTAGCAAAATCCTCTGTTAATGGTTGGTTAATCATAATACCTTCACCACCAATTACGTCAACTTGTGTTCCATTAAGTTGTAAATATATTGGTAAATTTGAATTTCTTTTTGATGTTTTTATCAATTGGAACAATCTTTTATAAAGCCCATCAGTTCCTCCACCTAGTTCAAACTCCCCACTCAGGTTAATAACAACTTTTGATGGACTTTCTGTAACTGATATTAATCGTGTTCCTGCAGGAACTTCTGTATAAACACCTAATTTCTTTTCCTTTGTAGAAGGACCATTAACCAATGATTTCAATGCAAACTTTAAACGTGAAGTTCCGTCAACTTCAGGTACATACTCACGTTTTACAGCTCTATACACTTCATCACCTTTTGAATTATGAGCGATAAAGAATACATATACATAATCTTTAGTTTGTTTTGGTTCTTCTTTTTCAGTTTGTTCTTCTGTTGGCACTTGAGTTTCAGTTGGTGCTTGTGGCTCATCAACAATTACATCTTGACTACCAAAGAATGCCATCTTTACGTATACAACAACTAATATTGCTACTATTAATAATCCAATTTTTTGAAATGCGTTCATAATCCCACACTATTTCTTCTGTTCAGTATTTTTAGGTACAAACACTGTGCCGTCTAACATAATATTATTGCCTTTAATATCAAAATTATTAAGTGCAACTTTTGTATTCTTATTATTTAACACATCAACAGTAAAATTCAATGGATTTATTAAATTTAATACATTTGTTAACTGTGTCAAACTTACTTTTTGATTAAAGTTTTCTAATGTAACTTCAGAAGCTTTAAATTGACCATTTTCAATTTTCATTTTTGATGATAGGTTCAAATTAACAGGAATATTCTTACCAAAAATTTGATTATTCATCTTTAAAGTGAAGTAAAATTTATCAGCTTTTAATTTAACATCGACATCTTTCAACTCCATCAAATTTAAAGCACCAACTTTAAGATTTAATGAGTTTAGAAAAGTTAAATAATTTTTAGATAAAAGAGTTTTTCTTAAATCAACATCTGAAATAGTCATGTTGTATTTCATAATGAAGTTTTCTTTAAATTTTATGTCTTTTGATGTTGCTTTAACATAATTGAAATCGCACACTGTATTCGCTTTAAAATCAGTAACATAAACGCCATCAAAATCTAAGTTTTGACCAGATATATCAAGTCCTTTAAAACGACCACCAGCTAAATCTTTAGCACTAAATGAGTTCATTTTCACCTTAAAACCTTTTGCCCCAGTAGATTTTTTTAATTCACTTTTTACAACAGAATTTGCAATAGTTCGAGATAAAAAGTTCATACCAGTAATTGCTGTTATAAACCTTGTTCCAGCTTTTGACATATCATAAGGCTGTGCACAATAAGTAGTTAAATCATCCGCAAAAGTAATTGAAGATGTTAACATTAATGTCATTACAAGAGCAAATATTTTTTTATACATTATTAAATACCTTTTTGACTTTGATACTTCCATTGCAAGAATTTGCAACTGCTTTTATAGAATTATTATAAACCAAAATTATATTTTCGTCATTTTTAATACTTTTGTTAAGAAGAGTTTTCCCATTTGAAACATCAATATTTTCAGCTTCGTTCAAATTATATATTGGATAATTTAGCATGCTGATAGGCTCAATCAAATTATTTTCTACAAATTCTATTGAATTATAATCATCCATTTTAATGGCGTTTTCTACTAAAAATTTGCCCGCTTTGGTGCGAATCAATCTCGTTAGATAACCTCCACAACCTAAATCTTGCCCTAAATCATTTGCTATTGAGCGAATATATGTTCCTTTTGAACACTCAATATAAACCTGAGCAACTTGTTTTTCAAAATCAAAATCTTTTAATTCAATTTTATATATTGTAACTTTTCGTGGTTGAACATCTATTGATTTACCTTCTCTAGCGTATTCATAAAGTTTTTTACCGTTTACTTTAATTGCAGAATACATTGGAGGTAATTGCTCAATTTCACCATTAAATTTTCTCAATGCGTTTTCTACATCATCCAAAGTAACTCTTTTTTCGCTCTCAAACGTTACATTACCCTCAATATCATAGCTATCCGTAGATTTTCCAAACTGAAGAAAAGCTAAGTATGCTTTATCATCAGGTAAATATTCTATTAAGCGAGTTGAATTACCAATACAAATAGGAAGAACTCCCTCGGCAAATGGATCTAAAGTTCCAGTATGACCAATTTTTTTAATTTTTAAAAGTTTACGAAAATAAGCAACAAC
>CALBKW010000035.1 GCA_937895785.1 uncultured Candidatus Melainabacteria bacterium
TTTGCCTTTACCAAGTCCCCAAGTTTTTCGTTTGTTTCTCCTATATTATAATACAAGGAATATTTATTGGGGTAGTTATTTTTTAAAGCAATTTTATAGTATTTCATTGCTTTATTAAAATCTTGATTATCGAAATAAAATCCAGCATATAAATAGCTTACATAAGGATTATTTCTCTGTAGATTTAAGCCATGATCAAAGTTTGAACGTGCCAATGTGTATTTACCTAATTTATGGTATATGTATCCAATTTTTCCATACGTAACAACTGTTTCTGGACTTATTTCTGTTGCTGTAATATAAGACCCCAATGCTTGTCTGTAATTAAAATCTTGTTGTATTTTTGTTTTTGAAAGTTTTGGATTTTCTGCTTTTTTTAAATAATTGTCGCCGTTTATAATGTACTGTTTTTCTTTTAAAATTGAATAGTCGATATAAACGGAATCAAATTCAATTTGCCCTTCAAGTGCATAAACTGAAAGTATTGAAAAATTTAGACAGATGAGTAATAAAATTGTTTTTAGTTTTTTCATAATATAAATTTACTTAATAATTCACAACATTTACTATTATATCAACAAAATTTTAGTTATCATAATATGTAACATGGAGTAATAATTGATGAGCGAGTTATTCTTTCTATTAATGTTCATAGTCTTAGCGACAGCATTTGCTATTGCATCAGTAGTTGCTGCATATGTTGTTTCTTATCGTTCTGAAGATGTAGAGCAGGTGCCTTATGAATGTGGAATGAAATTATTTGGCGGAGCAAAAATACAGTTTAATATTAAATTCTTAAATTTTGCTGTAATGTTTTTAATTTTTGATGTTGAAGCTATTTTGTTATTTCCATTTGCTGTAAACTTTTTGTCATTAAGATTATATGTGCTAATTGAGGTTATTTTGTTCTTGGTTTTGATGTTATTTACCTTATATTATGCATTTGTAAAGAATATTTTGAGGTGGCAATAATGAATGTTATTGTTTCAAGTATTGATTTTATTTTAAATTTTGGACGTGCTAATTCTTTGTGGCCATTAACTTTTGCAACTTCATGTTGCGGAATTGAAATGATGCAGTCTAGTGCTGCAAATTTTGATATTGCGCGATACGGTTCAGAGGTATTTAGAGGTTCTCCAAGACAAGCTGATTTGCTAATTTGTGCTGGAACAATTACTCATAAAATGGCTCCTGCATTGTTAAAATTATATAAACAGATGCCTGAACCTAAATATGTAATTGCTATGGGTGCTTGCGCTTGTGGTGGAGGCATGTTTGCTCAAGACAGTTATTCTGTGGTAAAAGGTATTGATAAAATTATTCCTGTAGATATCTATTTACCCATGTGTCCACCAAGACCAGAAGCCCTTTTTGATGCAATCTTAAAGTTACAAAAAAATATAAAAAAAGAAAGCATATTAAATCGTGAAAAGTATGTTGCATCTCATCAAACTTTTTTAAAACCAGAAAAAGAATTACTAGTTTTAGACAATGAATTACAAATTGAGTATTGGGGGGTAGAAAAAAATGTCTGATTTATCAATTCTCCAAACTAAATTTAATAATACTGATATTATAAATGATGGAAAAATAGTTGTGTATTCAGAACTTATACAAGTTTTGGACTATTTAAAAAACACTCCAGAGTTTGACTTTGATATGCTTACTTCTATTATTGCAGTAGATTTAATTGATGAAATGGAATTGATTTATCAACTAATGTCAACTGAAACTTCGAAAACATTATCAGTATCGTACCGTACCGATAATTATACCGCACCAACATCAACTAATATATACAAATCAGCTAATTTTGACGAGTGTGAGATATTCGATTTATTTGGGGTTGAATTTATAGGTAATAATAAATTAAAACGTCTATTCATGCCTGAAAACTGGAAAGGTCATCCACTATTAAAATCATACAGGCAAAATGATGAAAGGTTGGTGTGGAATGACTGATATTCTAAAAATTAATGTTGGTCCCCAACATCCTTCAACACATGGTGTTTTGCGCTTAGTTACAGAACTTGACGGTGAAAATATTATGTCACTAGAGCCTATTGTCGGTTATCTTCATAGAGGCTTGGAAAAAATGGCTGAAAGCAGGACTTATCTTCAATATTTACCATTAGTAGATAGGGTTGATTATTTAGGTGGCTTTTTTACAGCATATGCTTTTTGTGATGCTGTTGAACATTTAGCTAATGTTGAAGTGTCAAAAAGGGCTAAATACATAAGAGTTTTATGTATGGAAATGAATCGTCTTGCCTCTCATTTATTATGGTTAGGTACTTATATGCTAGATTTAGGTGCTTCATCTCCGTTGTTCTATTGTTTTAGGGATAGAGAAGTTATACTCTCTTTGTTTGAAGAATTAACAGGGCAGCGAATGATGTACAATTATTTTACGTTTGGTGGAGTT
>CALBKW010000036.1 GCA_937895785.1 uncultured Candidatus Melainabacteria bacterium
ATCAATCAATGTTCCAATATAAGATGAGCTTCTTGATAATTCAAGCATATCAGATTTATTTAAGTAATTAAAAGCATTAATACCCGCAATTAAGCCTTGAGCTGCGGCTTCTTCATAACCACTAGTACCATTAATTTGTCCAGCCATAAATAAGCCTTTTATACGTTTGGTCATCAGAGAATGGCTATTTTGAACTGCTGGAACGTAGTCATATTCAACAGCATAAGCTGGTTTTATTATGTGGGCGTTTTCAAGTCCTGGAAGCGTTCTAACCATTTGGACTTGAACATCTGCTGGTAAACTACTTGAAAATCCTTGGATATAAACTTCATAAGTGCTTAAGCCTTCAGGTTCAACAAAAATATGGTGTGAAGGGTTTGATGCAAATCTTACAATTTTATCCTCAATCGAAGGACAATATCTTGGTCCGATAGCATGAATTAAACCACTATACATTGGGGATTTATCAAGATTTGCTTTTATAATTTCATGTGTTTTCTCATTAGTTTTTGTAAGATAGCAAGGATATTGCTTTCTTATTGGTCTATCTGGTCTAAAAGAATAAAAACTTAATTCATCATCTCCATTTTGAATAATCATTTTGGAATAATCAATCGTACGGCTATCAACACGTTGAGGAGTACCTGTTTTCAAACGCTTTATTGTAAATCCTAAATCTATAAGAGATTTAGAAAGCCCTCGCGCAGGCATTTCACCTAATCTTCCAGCAGGGTATGAGTTTAAACCAACCCAAATTTTTGCTTCTAGTGATGTACCAGTTGTTAATATAACAACTGGAGAACTGTATGTTATACCATATTCATCAATGGCTCCAACGATTGTATTATCTTTAGTTAGTAACTGAGAAATACAACATTGTTTTAAAAAGATATTTTTATTATCTTGTATAACATTGCGCATATATTGAGTATATTCTTTTTTGTCAGATTGTGCTCTTAATGCTCTTACCGCAGGACCTTTGGACATATTTAGAGTTTTCATTTGCAAGTATGTAGCATCAGCGGAAATACCCATTTGACCGCCTAAAGCATCAATTTCCCTAACTAGTGTAGACTTTGCTGGTCCTCCAATTGCAGGATTACATGGCATTAGCGCAATGTTATCCATATTAAGTGAGCATAATAAGGTTTTTAAACCTAAGCGTGCTGATGCAAGAGCCGCTTCGCAACCAGCATGACCAGCACCAACAACAATACAATCAAATTTATTATTCATATAATCCATAATTTAATTATAATACAAATTTATGTTATTATATACATATTATGAAAAAGTTAGTTTTATTTTTGATATTTTTTATAATAATTTTATCGCCATCTATCGCAGAGGAAGAAAATATAATAAAAGGGCAAGTTGGCTTACTAAATCTCAACTTGAAAGAGATGCAAACATTAATTCTATACGTAATACTTTGTACTCTCAAAATGTTGACAAGTATTCTAAAAAAGAATTTAGAACAACTTATAAGGATTATTTAAAAGATAAAAACGCTAAAAAACATTATGTACAAATTTTATCTGGAGTAAAACATACTGACACAGAAGAATTAGCTGGATTTTTTACGCTGAAAGATAAGATTTTATATGCTTATGCAATTCAGTATAAAAATAATCCTAAGACAGTCTATTATTATGATACTTTAGGAAATTTAAGATACGTTGATAAGCTTTCAGATAATTATCCTAATTACCCATACTATTCTCATCAATATTATGCTAATGGAAAGCTAGTAAGCTCTATATATTTTTCAGCCTATGATACTCAGTATATGTACAAAAACGGCAAATTTATTGGCGTATGGTTTAAAGATACAATGTTCAATTCTAAAGCTAAAAAGATTATGACAAGAACAAATTATTAATTATTCTACCCATCTAAAACTATCTACGTATTCATCACCGCTAATATCACCGTGAACTTCTACTGCAAATATTCGGTAAAGTTTATTTGATAACTCAATACCTGGTATTTTATTAATATCATTAATAATTGAAGAATCTTTTGTTGGATTTAAATTTACCCCAGGAATAGTATTAAACAAGGTATTTAATGATGCATTACCGATAGGTCCCAATGCATTTGCGATTTTTTTAGATAGTCGACCAAAAACGTACATATCTGCATAGTAATTACTCATATTATAAATTCCAGTTATGAATAAACTTAAATCTCTGCTACTCGATGTTATCTGAATTTTATCCGCTACACCACCATTTACTGCAATGGAGCCTTTTATTAGGTCAAAATTACCCGTTTTTAATGGTGTAACTAAATCAATAAGTCCATTTATTGAAACGCCTGTAATTCCGCTTTTAATTAGGTTTCCAGCCTTCAGTAAATATTCTAAAGACCCTAATTTTGGCATTCTGCCATTTTTAACTTGAAAATCTGCCTGTCCATTTAAAGTTCTCAAACATGCACTTTGAGTTGCACCAGTACAAGAAAAGTTCATATTACCATCAATTGCACCATACATTTGACCTTGAAGTTCAAATAAAGACGATAACAATTTATCAGCATCAGCACCAGAAACATTTAGCGCAAATTTTGAATATTTTGATTTAAAATTATGATGCACAGAACCATTCATTTCACCATGTGCTAAAACAAAAGCAAAGTTCTTAACATCAACTATTCTATTTTTATAACTGATTTTGGCTTTTAGATTTTTAGCATCAATATTTTCAACATGGATATTGTCTGCATTTATATCTAAATTATTAATAACAACTTGAGGAGTCGAAATGGCTTGAATATTATTTACTGCATCATCTTTTGTTGCCTCAACCTCATAATTTTTAATTGAATCAATAATTGCATTAACGTTGAAGTTCCCAACACTTAAACTTGCATTGTTGACAACATAAGGTGGAGTTAATTTGTTCAATGCTATAGCATTTATATTGAATTTATTAGTCAAAAATTCACCATTAATAGTACAATGTATATTAGTTGGTAAAAACTTCATAGAAATGTCATTAATTGACGTTCCTAAAAATGGCATATCCATACCCATTAAAGAGAAATCGCCTCTTATTTGAGGATTTTTAATAGTTCCATTTAAATATACATCCGATTCAAACTGACCTTTTTTGATAAAAGGTTTTTTGAAAATAATATTGAAAATTTTTGTATCAGTCGGCAAGTATGTTTTAATTCTAAAGTTTTTAAATTGTACTAGTTTTGGACTATAGATAACATCACCCGACGTAGATAACTGTCTTGAGTTAATAGCTCTATGGTTTTGAGAATATATTAATTTATCATAAATAAATGATTTTACAGTAATTGCTTTAGGTGAATAATTTGCAATTAATGATAAATGAATTGGAGCATTATCATCACTTATAGATGCACCCATATAGTATAAACTAGCACCTTTTGCTATTTTTAGAATAGATTTAGTCGAAAGGTTGGTTATTGCACCAGATAATGCAACAGATAGGTCTATATCACCTTTTAATTTAATTGGATAAATTTCAGTTCGGTTGTAAACGGTATCCACAAATTTTTGATTAGGTTTTGCAGTCAAATATGCATCCACTGAAGGTTTAGTTAAAATATTTAACACTTTACCATCTAACAATGCTGGCATAGAAGCCACAATTAAATTAAATTTATTAATATTTAAGGACGTTCCTTTAATTTTGGCATTACCACTTACAAATTTTATTGGTAGATTTAAAGGTTTATATAGCAAGCTCAAATTCTTCATGCTTATTGTACCATTTAAATTAACACCTTTAACATCAATATTTCTAGCACTTCCCTTATATGAGCCTTCTAAGCTTAAATAAGAATTGTCAACATCATTTGTTGTAACAACTTTAATATTTTTTAAGTCTAAGGCTCTTATAGCATCAGAAATTTTAACTTTTCCAGTATTAAATCTAATATTTGCAATATTTTTCTTAATTTCTCCTTGCGCTTTTATTACTGAATTTGAAATAGATGATTTAATATCAAATTCAGTGTCAAAGTTATGAAATTTGATCAATCCACTAATATTTTTTACAGGTTTTAACAAATCAACCAATTTAATACCTACAGAATTAAGCTTAATCTGCCCTTCAACGTTGACATTTTTGCCA
>CALBKW010000037.1 GCA_937895785.1 uncultured Candidatus Melainabacteria bacterium
TTTTCATCTAAAACTCCACCGTTGCTGTTGCTAAACATGTTATATTATAAATATTGTTTTTATTCAATTCTTCTATCATAGATTCAAATGTTGAACCCGTTGTACAAATATCGTCAACCAAAAGAATTGGCATATCTAAAAGTGCCGAATTGTCGACTACAAAAGCATTTGATAAATTTTCCATTCTTTGAAATCTCTTCAAGTTATATTGAGGTTTCGTATCTTTAACCCTTTTGATAAGTTTGATATTTAATGTATAACCAGAAAGTTTACAAAATTCTTCACCTACAAGCTCCATGTGATTATATTTGCGTTTTTTCTGTCTTGTTTTATAAATAGGTACTGGTACTACTTGAAAAACATCATTCAGCCCTAAGTTTTTCCAGTATTCCCACATAAACTTTGCCTGATAATGAGCTAAATCTCTTTGTCCATGATACTTTAAGCCTCTAATCATTTTTTGCATTACTTTTTCGTAAAGCCCGCATGCGTATATTTTTACATTCAGAATAGTTCTATTTACATCTAGTGGCAAATGTGACATTGAGTCATAACACATACTGCACATAGTGACACACTCTTTAGAACTTCCGCAAAAATAACATTTCTTTTTATAAATCCAATCTAAAAGACTTAACAAAAAATTTTTCATGATAAAATATATATTATAAAAAAAGGAGATATTATGTCAATTTTAATAATGCTTGTATTGTTGAGTATCTTAATTCTCGTGCATGAATTTGGACACTTTATTACGGCAAGAATGTTTGGAATAAAAGTAGAAAAATTTGGTTTTGGTTTACCAATCGGACCAACATTATTTCAAAAGAAAATTGGTGACGTAACTATTTTAGTTCACGCTTTTTTGTTAGGCGGCTATGTTTCATTCCCTGATGATGAAAAAGATTGTGAATTAGACAAAGATTCTCCTGATAGATTTTTGAACAAACCAATTTATCAAAGAGCAGTTGTTGTATCTGCAGGCGTTGTTTTCAATGTAATTTGCGCCTTTATAATTGTATATCTTGCAGCTTTTCACTGGGGTTACATGCCAGCAGGGAAATATGATGTTTATGTAAATGACATTGTGGCTGAAAAAACAGCTCCTATTTGGCAATCAGGTCTAAAGAAAGGTGATAGAATCGTATCTTTGAACGGTACAAAAATTACTAACACAAACTCATTACTAACTATTATAAATCTAAGCAAAAGCAATGACGGCTATTACAACAAGAATTTAGCAGATAAATACTTATTACAATTAAAAGAAATTAACTTTGTATTTACAGAAGATGAAGTTATACCAAAAGGTGTTACTGTAAAACTTCCTGAACGAGAAACAGAACCTTCAATTGGTCTACAAAAAGAGGAAGAAGTTGGCATTGTAAAACCTGAAAATAATGATGAAAAATTAACAGAAGTTCAGCTAAAAGTTAGAGATAGCTTAACTAACAACAAATATATTACGGGGAATGAACAATTCACGCTTAGAGATTTATCAAAAGCAATGGCTGACAACTCTCACCCTCTAAACTTTGTTGTTGATAGAGATGGAAAATACTTGGCTTTAAAATCATTCTCACCAGATGAAAAGGGTAAAATTGGTGTTCAATTAGAATCCAAAGAAGTTTTGATTAAAACACAAGGTGTAAAATCGATTCTTAAATATGGTACAAAATACTTATATGACAACACTTATTATATGGTTTATGGACTTGGACAAATCTTTACAGGTAAAGTCCCTTTAAAAGATTTACATGGTATTGTTGCGATTACAAAAGTTGGCGGAGATATCATTCAAAACAGTGGTTTGTTCTACGGATTGCTACTTACAGCAATAATCTCTATGGATTTAGCAATTGTAAACTTCTTGCCAATTCCAGCGCTTGATGGCGGACACATTTTATTCTTAATCATTGAAAAAATCCGTGGAAGAAGACTAAAAGACGAAACAGTAGAAAAAATCGGCACTGTTTTCTTCACTCTTCTAATTATTCTAATGGTATTAATAATATTCAATGATATTATTTGGTTGCGCCAGTAGAATGACAAAATAAAACTATAAAATATCTGTATATAAAATTAAATAAACTCATCATAGATAATTAGCCAAAATTGATTTTACATAGTTTTGTGTTTCTTTGTATGGTGGAACATTGCCGTATTTGTCAACAGCGCCAGGACCTGCATTATAAGCTGCAAGCGCCAAGATTACGTTACCATTGTATTTATTTAATAAACCCTTTAAGTATTTAACGCCACCTTCAACGTTTTGAACTGGATTGTAAGCATCTGTGACACCTAAACCTTTTGCAGTTGCGGGCATTAATTGCATTAAACCTTGTGCACCACAGTGTGATGTAGCATTCGGATTAAAACCTGATTCTTGACGAACTAAAGCTCTAACTAACTTTTGGTCAACACCATGTTTTTTAGCTACTTTATCAATCATAGCTAAGATTTGAGCTTTTGGTGCGTTGCGAGAAACTTCTGGAATAGAAGTTGAAGCTGAGGCTGTAGTTAGTGCGTTTATATTACCTAAACCAGTTAAAGAACCAAATTTTCCAGTAGAACCTAGAATTTTAGCTTTAACACTTTCAGACGGAGTTTTAACTAATGAACCAAAACCTGTTTTATTTGTTTGTTGTGCTTTAGAATTTTTTAAAACTTCAGCAAAAGATTTTTTGTCGACATCCTTTGGCATGTCAACATTAGATAATTTAGGTGGATTTAAATATGTGTTCAACTGAACAGCACGTTGCATTGCAACTTGTTGACCACTCGATGATATAAGATTTTGAATCATTGGGGAAAACATAATATAAAACCTCGCTATTACTATTATCGGATAAAACAGGCAAAAATTTAAGGGAGTTCATTCAAATATCCCCCAATTGGTTTATAATGATAATTATAAAAATATCAACATGTTAAAAAAAAGAGTACTGATAAACAGTACCTTTTTTTAAAATTCATCATCATAAAATTCAAATTCTAAGTGACCGACCACAACAGTGTCACCGTCTTTGATACCCTGTTTTCGAAGTTCATCAAACACACCCATACCTTGCATTACATTTTGTAATCTCAAGATTTGTTGACGGTTTCTGTCGTCTGTTACACTTGCAAGACGTTTTAATTTACCACCCATAATAATGAATGCATCTTTTGCAACTTTGATTACTTCAAAACCACTGTCGTCATTATCATAAGCACCAGTGTCTTCTTCTACAACAACGTCAGAAACAGGCTTTTCAATTTCATCAACTTTTTGAGCCATCAAATAAGTCAATTTATCGACATTTTCGTGTGTTGCTGCAGAAATTAGGAACACATCATCTGCAACTTCTTTGAATTGTTTATAGTAATTTTCTTTAGTTTCTTCGTCAATAGCATCAATCTTATTTAACGCTACAATTTGGTACAAATTAGCCAACCTATCTGAATATTTAGCCAATTCGTCATTAATTTTGTCATAATTTTCCATTGGATTTTCTTGAGTCAAATCCACAATATGAACTAAGAAACGACATCTTTCAACGTGACGTAAAAAATCATGACCCAAACCTACGCCTTCTGAAGCACCTTCAATCAACCCTGGAATGTCAGCTACAACGTAACCGTCACCTGTTGGCTTTCTTACAACACCCAAGTTTGGAACTAACGTTGTAAATGGATAATCCGCAATTTTTGGTCTTGCTGAACTTATCGCACTGATAAATGTTGATTTACCAGCATTTGGCATACCCAACAAACCTACGTCTGCAATAAGTTTCAATTCCAATGCTAATTCTCTTTCAATACCTGGTTCTCCTGGTTCACAATACTGAGGAGCACGCTTTTGTGGAGTACAGAATTTTGCATTACCACGACCTCCACGACCGCCTTTAGCAATAATAACTTCTTGTCCATCGTGAATTAAATCTGCAATAATTTTGTCTGTCTTTAAATCTCGAACAACAGTACCCGCTGGCACTTTAATTTTTAAATCTGCACCACCTTTACCGTATTGGTTTTTAATTCTACCGTTTTCACCGCTTTGTGCTTTGAAAACAGATTTATATTTAAAATCTAAAAGTGTTGATAAGCCTCCATCTGCAACAAGATAAA
>CALBKW010000038.1 GCA_937895785.1 uncultured Candidatus Melainabacteria bacterium
TTGAAGTTTTCAGTTATACCGTTGTTGTGAGAAAGAGCGTTAATACTGATATTATTGACTTTTAGCGTATTGTTCTCAATTTTTAAATCAGCATTAATCAATGAAGTTCTGCCTCTTAGCGAATTAATGTCGATGATTGACAGGTGGTTATTGTTGTTTGCTAAAATTTGTGCGTTAATTGTTTGAACTTTTGAATTGCCTGAAATCTTTGCTATAATTGGTAAACGGCCAGTTGCTTTAATATTATTTCTAATGCTCTTGTCAAGAGAAGAACGAATATCACTAGCTCCTAACAAACCTCTTGCTGTAATGTTTATGCTTAAATCGGGACTTTGGTAGTTCTTAATTTTACCTAAAACACCTATTTTAGAGTTGTTTAGCATTACATAAACTGAGCTTAGGTCAATATCTTTTTCGTTAAAACTGATTTTTGAATTAGGAATCGAAAATGTTGGTAAACCTGTCATAATAACCTTTAAGCCTGTAATATGACCTACTCCGTTAATCTTTATACTTTTTGTTGTTGCATCAATCTTCGCAAGAGGTAGAATAACGGTGGTTTTGTTAGGTTTGTTATATAGATTAATATTTTCAATGGCAACATTAATTTGAGGTACAATTGAGTCCAATTTCCCTTTTATAATGCCATTTAGAGTGATAGTTCCTGATTTTATGTTGTTTTCTTTAAGTGCTTGAAGTTGTCCAATGGCAAGCAGTGCGCCTTTAAGTGGGATTTTATCTGCTAGGATACTTATATTTGCGTATGCATTAGTATCAATTGCACCTTTAAGTGATAATGGTGCACCATTAAAGCTAGCCGAAGCCTTAGAAATATTGATTCTATTAGATGAGAAGTCGATATCTGCTTGAATATTTTTTAACGCAATATTGTACAAGTTGTAGTAGATATTTGCATTAGAAACCTTTAAATATCCACTAGAATTGATAGTTTTGAAGTCACTCTTGATATTGAAGTTTGCTTTTATTAAACCATTTGCCTGTACTGCGTTTAAATCAGTTATACCAACAAGAGGAAGAACTGCATTCACAAGAGAGAAAAGGTTTTTAAGTTCAAGTTTGTTTGATTTTACGTTTAAATCAATGTATTGGCGATTTCCATATCTAAAAATGCCGTCAATGCTTGCTTTTTCACTGATGTCAGTATAAAGTTCAGAGAAAATTTTAATGCTTTTTCCCTTTAGTTCCAAGTTCAATGAACTTGCAGGAAGTTGTTTTCCTTGAACGATTGCGGACATATTTGTAATGTTAATTTTACCATCAGTTTTGATATCCTCAATTGAGCCAGAAAGCTTTGCTACTGCATTGATATTTGCTGTTAAATTAAGTTTGTATAAGTTTTTAAATATGGTTATAATATTGAATGGGGTTGTGTTTGCATCTGTTTTGCCTTGCTCAATTTGTGTAAAATCAGGCATTACAAACGATGTAAGGTCTAAATCGTAAGTTATTTGCTTGCGTTTGTCTAAAAGCATTTCACCAATAGCTTTAAACTTTATTTTTTTGTTTAAAATGAAGTCTGAAACCTTGAAATCAACGCCTTTTATGGTATAGTGTTTGTCTGAAACATTGTCAATAAAGGTGATTGAATATTTTTTTACGACAATATCAGGCATATTTTCTGAAAATTCAAACCCATAGGGTAAAACCATTGCTGTTTGAGTATTTTGAGAGTTGTTGTCTGAAGTAGGAATGAATTTTTCTATCGTAAAATGACCGTCTTTTTCTGCTCCAAGTCTAGTAATAATCTTGTCTATAGCGATTTTATTAATTTTTATTTTTTTTAGCGCTAAGTAAGGTAATGAAATTGTCGCATCAATGTTATCAATTTGTGCAAATTTATCGCCATTTTTATAAAAAGCATTGATTTGACCGACTTTTACACCTGCAGATAAGTTCCATGTTGTTGAAAGTTTCACCTTTTCAAACTTTATAATAAGTCCCTGTTCTGGGTTTTTGTCATTATTAAGTTCATAATTATAATCTTCAAGCTTTACAAAAGCTGGGATTGCGAATAAAAATGCTAAGTAAGCAATTACAAACAGCGAACCAAATGTAATTAGGCTTATTTTCAAAGCTTTCATTAACTTCTCCTTTATAGGTTTTTAACTCTCGAAAAGACCTCTGTATCTGGGTTATCGTAAGTATGAG
This sequence comes from uncultured Candidatus Melainabacteria bacterium, assembly GCA_937895785.1. Lineage (GTDB taxonomy): Bacteria > Cyanobacteriota > Vampirovibrionia > Gastranaerophilales > Gastranaerophilaceae > UBA6984. The sequence continues at coordinate 2,170 of CALBKW010000038.1, forward strand.
TAAAGAAATATGCGCTAGAGGCAACCATTGCGGCGTTATCTGTACAGTATTTCATTTCTGGTGCGTGTACTTTGATACCTAGATTTTCTAATTCAAACATTTTTTTACGAATTTCACTATTAGCCGCCACACCACCAGCGATTACGGCTTGTTTATAACCTGTTTCTTCAAGTGCTTTTTTAACTTTTTTAACCAAAGTTGAGCTTACACATTCTTGGAATGATGCACAGATGTCGTTTATTGGCAAATCTTTACCGTCAAATGATTTAACCAAACGTAATACAGCAGTTTTTAATCCGCTGAAACTGAAGTTATAGCCATCAACTTTCGCTTCGGGAAGCTTGAAAGCGTGAGGATTACCTTCTTTTGCAAGTTTATCAAGGGTCGCTCCTCCTGGATATGGCAAACCCATTAGTCTTGCAACTTTGTCATACGCTTCACCTACTGCATCATCAATAGTTTCACCCATAATTGTTATGTCGGAATTTGATTTAACATTTAAAACTTGAGTGTGTCCACCACTTACTAATAGCGCTACAAATGGTGGTTTTAGGTCTGTATTTAAATAGTTTGCACTAACGTGACCATTTAGGTGATTTATACCAATAAATGGTTTATCATAAATAAGGGCAAGTGTTTTAGCTGCATTTAAGCCTACAAGCAAGCAACCAACCAACCCTGGTCCGACAGTACCAGCGAAAGCATCAATTTGTTCTGGTTTTAAGCCCGAACTTTCAAAGGCTTCTTGTATTACAGGGTTAATTGTATCCAAATGCTCACGAGCGGCAATTTCAGGGATTACACCGCCATATTTTGCGTGAGTTTTAATTTGAGAAGCAACGACATTCGCAAGCACTTCTCTACCGTTTTTAACGATAGCGCAAGCGGTTTCGTCGCAACTAGATTCAATTGCCATTATAATATTATCAGCACCTTCGCCGATTTCAACTTCTTTTCCTGTAAAAAAACTTTTTTTCTTCATATTTGTATTATAATACAAATATGAATTTTATAGACAAAGCAAAAATTAAAGTTATTTCAGGTCATGGTGGCAACGGTGTTGTTGCATGGCGTCGTGAAAAATTCGTTGATAAAGGCGGTCCTGCAGGCGGTGACGGTGGAC
>CALBKW010000039.1 GCA_937895785.1 uncultured Candidatus Melainabacteria bacterium
AATAAGATATTCTGTTGTTGATAACACACATTTTTATAAAAGCTTTATAGATAAGGCAACAAATACATATAACGAATTATTCAAAGATTATTTTAATTTTGAATATACGGATGATGTAAAAAAATCAGACATTGCAATTTTTGTGAAACCTCAATTTGAATCGAATGAAAAATCGAATGAATCTTTCTTGTTAGGGTTAACAAATTCGTATATTGATGAAAACACAAACTATATTACTAGCGCAAAAGTAACATTAGTGTACAAAAGTCCTAACGATTCAAAACGTTCAATTTCAGGTGATGAAATGTACAAAGTTGCTTTGCACGAGCTAGGTCACGCTATTGGTATTTCAGGTCATAGTGATAATAAAGATGATATAATGTATCCTTCACTTGCTGAGAGTGGTTTATTATCTCAACGTGATAGAGTTACTGTAAAAATGTTGTATTCAAACAACGAAAAACTTTTGAAAAAACAACTAAAAAATTCAAAAAGAGCTAAATTAACAGAGGCTAAAAAATATGCAAAAGATGCTGGTGCTTCAAATGAAACGCTTGCTTTGATAAATCTTGCTCAAACATATTTTGAAAACGGACAAAAAGATAAAGCCTTAGAAACATATAAAAAAGCTATACAAAAAGACGAACATAACCCTGAAATTTACAAATCTATGGGAGAATGTTACTATTTCTCAAAAAAATATGATTCGGCATTAAAATTCTTTGAAAAGGCATATTCGTTAACAAAAGACAACGCAAAAAGAACTGAACTTGAAAATATGATAGGTGTAACTTGCGCAAAAACTGACGATTACGAAGCAGCGTATAAGTACTTTGTAAAATCATTTATGAGTAATCCTGAAAACACAGAAGTTCTGCAAAATTTGGTTGCATCTTGTATGAAAACAAACCGCAAGCAAGAAGTTTTAAATTATATTGATTTGTACGTAAAATCAGGACATTCAATAGAAAAAGACACATTTTTACTAAAAGCCAGAGCTTGGGCAAAATCGTAGGTTTTCGTCATTTTGAACTTGTTTTTTAGATAAGAAAAGGTGCGGATTGCTTGATGCAATCCGCACCTTTTCTTAATAAATATTTTCCAATTAAATTATAAAACACTAGCAATAAAGCCAGTAAGAATAACTTGAAGGAATTGAAGAGCGATTAGCGCAATGATTGGGGAGAAGTCTATGCCACTGAATGGTGGAATAATACGTCTAAACAAGTCTAAATAGATGTCAGTAGCTTCTCTAATAAACTTGATAGGTTGAGCATCCCAATCGATTGTTGGAATCCAAGTCAAGAATATTCTAATGATAATTAGAATATAGTAGAAATAGAATAAGTTGTTAATCGCTTTTAATATCATATTAATATATCCTCACGCTATCTTATACTTGAGAGTCTTTAGAAGTGTTAGCACATTCGCAGTGTTCTCTTTCAGCAGGGATAGATTCGATAACTCGGAATAATAAGTTTTTAACTTTTTCGATGTTTTCGTCGAATACTCTGCAAACTTCGTGGTGAGAAACAGGAGGAACATCGCCAACAAGACCGCAGTCGTGGTCAGTGATTAAGCAAATGTTCAATGGGCACATATCCATTTCTCTAACAAGATAGTTTTCAGGGAATGCTGTCATACCGATTGTATCCCAACCTTGAGCTGTGAAGAATTTAGATTCAGCAGTAGTAGAGAATCTAGGACCATTGATAACAACCATAGTACCAGTTTCGTGAACTTTGATACCTAATTGTTTAGCTGTATCAATAGCAATTTTTCTTAATTCAGGGCAGTACATGTTAGCTGCTGATGGGTGGTGAACAACAGGACCTTCAAAGAATGTAGATTTTCTACCGTCAGTCCAATCAACGAATTGATCGCAAATTACGAAGTCACCAGGGTTGATATGTTTTTGTAAGCTACCAGAAGCGCAAGGAGAGATAACTCTTTCGCAACCAGCGTATTTCATAGCCCAAACATTTGCTCTGTAATTGATTAAATGTGGTAAAATAGTGTGGTTTCTGCCGTGTCTAGGCATGAAAGCAACTTTGTGTTCACCGATTTGACCAATCATTAAGTTGTCACTAGGCATACCGTAAGGTGTTTCAACTTTAACTTCTTCAACATTGTCTAAGAATTTGTAAAAACCTGAACCACCAAATACACCGATAGTAGCTAATTTTTTTTGTTCCATTTTTATTTCCTTTCTTTTTATAAAAATATTTTAATAATTTATTCTTTTATGCCCAAGTAGCCATTGTTATAAAGAAAAGTGCTTTCCATAGATGAATTCCAACCTGTTGATGTTGTTGGGACTATCTTGCCATCGCCAGAAATGAAAAACACAAATCTATCAGGGTCTGTGCAGCTACTTGGCATAATTTCAGTGTTTGTAAATTTAACTGGACAGTTAGGACCTTTGTCAAGACCATTTACGTCAAATAGAACTTCCATAAAGCGATATTTGTCTTCTGTTGTGTTGCCAACGCTAGTAAAAGCCCATAATGATTTATCTTGTGCAGTAAAGTATCTATAGTTAAGATAAGACGCAGTTGGAGTTGTTGTGATTGCACCAAGAGTTCTCTTTTTAAACTCTTTGTAGAATTTATATTCGTCAATAGTTCCATCTGCTGTGTAATTGTTTGCCAGTCCAATAAGAGTCAAATCTGACTCAGAGATAGGAATATCTGGGTATGCCATTTTATCATTAAGCATGTCCGAAATTGTTTGTGACATGTGAGTATAACATTTTTGAAAAGCTTTTTTGTTTGTTTGTTTGACAAGGCTGTTGTTAATACTACCAATAACCGCAGTAGAAACAATACCCACAATAATAAGAGCAATTAGGATTTCTGCCAAAGTAAAAGCTTTTGTTTTCATGAAAAACTCCTTTGGATTAATTATAACAAAAAGAATAAAACAATACAATAATGTAAAGATAAGGCTGTCGTTCTGAATAGATTTAGTTTTCGTTTTTGTTGTTCTGAACTTGATTGACAAAGCGAACAAACGAAGAATGAGTTTTGTGAGCCTGTCCCCC
>CALBKW010000040.1 GCA_937895785.1 uncultured Candidatus Melainabacteria bacterium
ATCTCGATTTTGTGATAGTTTTCCTTTTTTATTCTAAAGGATTTTTATACTTAGGGCTATTTATTAAATTTTAGTAACATAAATGAAACAACAAAGAGGCGCGGTTGATTTCATCAACCGCGCCTTACTTATAACGTACATATTTAGATTTAAAACTTATTCTGTTTATATGCTTTAAAAATTATATCTCGTGCTTTCAGAGCCTCTTCTTTTGTTAGTGGAGGAGTATTTTTAAGAGGATAATCCATACCTAGATTTTCATATTTTGGAATTGCCATATCGTGGTATGGCAATACATCTAGTGCTTTTATATTTTTAAGTGTTGCCAAAAATTCTCCTAATAGAGTTAAATATTTTTCATTATAGGTAATATTGGGAACGACGACGTGTCTTATCCACAATGGAACACTCTTTTCTGACAAATATTGCGCAAAATCAAGAATGTTTTTATTAGAGCAACCTGTTAATTTTTTATGTTCATCATCATCAATATGTTTTATATCCAACATTACTAAATTAGTATATTTTAGCAATTCATCTATTTTTTCGGTATTATTTCTATTAAATAAAATTCCAGAAGTATCTAGTGCAGTATGAATTTGTTTTTCTTTTGCACTTTTAAATAACTCCGTCACAAAATCAATTTGCATTAATGGTTCTCCACCAGTGACAGTAAGTCCACCATTACGTAAAAATTCTTTTACGCCATCGTACTTTTCTAAAATTTCATCAGTTGACATTTTTTTATTTAAATCTGTAGTCCAACTATCAGGGTTATGACAATACTGACAACGCATTGGGCAACCTTGCATAAACACGACAAACCTTATCCCTGGACCATCTACCGTTCCACAAGATTCTAATGAGTGTATGTTTCCAAATATTTTTTCTGTCATAATTTTATCCTGAGTTATTTTAAAAGGCGCGCGAGGCTTTGCCTCGCGCGCCTTAATTAAATTTAATTACATTGCACTATGGAATGTTCTTGAGATAACATCATCTTGTTGTTCTTTAGTCAACTTGATGAAGTTTACTGCATAACCTGAAACTCTCACAGTTAATTGAGGATATTTTTCAGGATGAGCTTGAGCGTCTAGCAATGTTTCTCTGTTGAATACGTTTACATTCAAGTGGTGTCCGCCTTTTTCAACGTATCCATCTAATAAATTTATTAAATTTTCTTCTTGCATTGTTGTCATAATTTATTTTCCTTTATTTATATAATTACCATTTTTATATTTAATAACATTGCGATTCTGAAACGAGTTCAGAATGACAATGTATTTATTATTGTACGTTTGTTTCACAGCAACCGCCATCAAGGCAGATGTTCAAATCACCCATAAACACTTCATCTTTACCTAATGCGTTTGGAATGATTGAGAAGGTATTTGAAATACCGTCTTGAGCATCATTAAATGGAAGTTTTGCAACAGAAGCTAATGAAGCTACAGCACCGTTTGAATCTCTGCCGTGCATTGGGTTAGCGCCTGGAGCTAGAGGAACCCCTGCTTTTCTACCGTCTGGAGTGTTTCCTGTCTTTTTGCCATAAACTACGTTTGATGTAATTGTCAAGATAGACATTGTTGGAATTGAATCTCTATATGTGTAATGTTTTCTGATTTTAGCCATAAAGTTTTTAACTAAATCTACAGCAATTTGGTCAACTCTATCGTCATTGTTACCATATTTAGGGAAATCGCCTTCAACTTCGTAATCAACAACTACACCGTCTTCATCTCTAATAGCTTTAACTTTAGCATATTTAATTGCTGATAAAGAGTCAGCAACAACTGATAAACCAGCAATACCAGTTGCAAAGTAACGTTTTACATCTCTGTCGTGTAAAGCCATTTGTGCTCTTTCGTAACAATATTTATCGTGCATGTAGTGAATTACGTTTAATGTATTTACATACAAGCCAGCAAGCCATTCCATCATATCTTCGTATCTTTCCATTACTTCGTCGTAATTCAAGTATTCAGAAGTGATAGGACGGTATTTTGGACCAACTTGAACTTTTAATCTTTCGTCTACACCACCATTAATTGCGTAAAGTAAACATTTTGCAAGGTTAGCTCTTGCACCAAAGAATTGCATTTCTTTACCTACAACCATTGAAGATACACAACAAGCGATTGCGTAATCGTCACCATGAGAAACACGCATTAAATCGTCGTTTTCATATTGAATTGATGAAGTTGTAATTGAAATGTGTGCACAGTATTGTTTGAAGTTGTGTGGTAATCTCTTAGACCATAGAACAGTTAAGTTTGGTTCTGGAGCTGTACCCAAGTTTTCTAAAGTATGAAGGTATCTGAATGAATTTTTTGTAACCAATGGTCTACCATCAATACCAACACCACCGATAGATTCAGTTACCCAAGTTGGGTCACCTGAAAATAATTCATTGTATTCAGGAGTTCTTGCAAATTTTACAAGACGTAATTTCATAATGAAGTGGTCAATCATTTCTTGAGCCTCAGCTTCAGTAATGATACCTTCTTTCAAATCTCTTTCAATATAAATATCTAAGAATGTTGACGTTCTACCAATACTCATAGCTGCACCGTTTTGTTCTTTTACTGCAGACAAGTAACCGAAGTATAACCATTGGATAGCTTCTTTTGCATTGCGAGCTGGTTGAGAAATATCAAAACCATAGATTTTACCTAACTCAATCATTTCGCCTAAAGCTCTAATTTGTTCTGTGATTTCTTCTCTCAATTGTATACGTTCTGGACGCATTTCACCTTCTAGAGATTTGAATTGTTCTTGCTTGTCCTCAATAAGTCTATTAATACCATATAATGCAATTCTTCTGTAATCACCAATAATTCTACCTCTGCCGTAAGCATCAGGAAGACCAGTAATAATTGCGGCATGTCTTGCAGCTTTCATTTCTGGAGTGTACACATCAAATACACCTTGGTTGTGAGTTTTTCTGTATTTAGTAAAGATTTCAGAAACTTCTGGGTCAACTTCATATCCATAAGATTTGCAAGAAGTTTCAGCCATTCTAATACCACCAAATGGTTGCATAGAACGTTTTAGAGGTTTGTCAGTTTGTAAACCAACGATTGTTTCTAAGTCTTTATCAATATAACCAGCGCCATGAGATGTGATTGTTGATACAACCTTTGTATCCATATCTAAAACACCGCCATTGTCACGTTCTTGTTTTAGCAAATCACAACATTCTTGCCATAATTTTTTAGTAGCATCTGTTGCATCAGCCAAAAAGCTAGAATCGCCTTCATAAGGTGTATAGTTCTTTTGAATAAAATCTCTTACGTTAATCTCTTGTTGCCATTTTCCGCCAACAAAAGAGGTCGCAGGATAAGCCTGTTTTTCTAATAGTGTTTGTGTCATTTTCTTTTCCTTTATTTAATAAGTAATACCTAACATGTAAAAAAAGTGATAATTATTATCAAATTTATTATACTATATTTTTAATTAAAAGTCGAGTAATGTAACAAATTTGTTGCGAAAAAAAATACCATAGACACTATACATAGATTTTAAAAGCACAACAGCATAAAATTATGCTACACTGGGACCAGTTTCAACAAACTCATTCTTCGTTTGTTCACTTTGTTAAACAAGTTCTGAATAACAATAAAAAATGTTGGCACAAAAAATAGCAAGACTCGGGATCGAACCGAGGACCTAGCCGGACTCTGCCGAGCAAAAACAATTAAGTATTGTTTTTGCGAGAGGGTTTGAACGTAGTGCAAACAACCCGTGAGGTTCTTAATATTAAAACTATGCCCGCTTTTGTAAAATGCGGGCATAAAAAATAGCAAGACTCGGGATCGAACCGAGGACCTCCCGGGTATGAGCCGAGCGCTCTCACCAGCTGAGCTATCTTGCCATTTTCTTTAAGAAATCTATTTCGGCATTCTGCTCATCTGGTGTATCTGACTTCGTTTCGTCAAGCCTCACCGAGTGAGCTATCTTGCCATTTCTTAACTTATTAAGTTGTAAATTCATTCTGCCACAAACAAATTTGAATTTCAAGTGTTTTTATTGAAGTCCGTTCAATCTGTTTTCTGGCTCTGTCATGCTTGTAATACGTAAGCCGAAGTTATCTTCTATTACTACAACTTCACCATGCGCAATCAATTTTCCGTTTGCATAAAGTTCAACTGGTTCACCCGCAATTTTTTCTAACTCAATAATTGAACCACGAGTCAATTCTAAAACTTTCTTAACAGGAAGTGTTGCACGACCTAATTCTACAGTCAACTGTAATTTAATATCTAACAAATTATCCAAGTTCTTAGACGCTTCACCTGATGCATTAGGAGCATCATCAAAAGATGCAAATTTAACAGGTTGAACTGTAACGGTGTCATTTTTCTTTGGTTCGCCATATGCTTCACCAATTAAAGGCGAATCATCCATTCCGAACATGTCATTACCTTCGTTAACGTCATTTGAAGGTGTAAACGAATCTACAAAGTCATCATTACCTTCGATATTATTAACTTCGCCAAGATTTTCAATGCTGTCATCAAAATTTAAGCCATTATCTTGAGAACTAATGTCACCTAAATTAGCATCTGAATCATTGCCAAGAGTCAAGTCGTCATCTTGTGGCATTTCTGGTTTAAAATTATCAAAATCGTCATTTTCAAGCATTATGAAAATCCCTTTCCTTATAGTTTTCCTTTTTCATAGTAGTGTTTTAACAAATCTTTTTGGTGATCATAAACTTCTGTAATTTTAACACAAACTTTGTCCTTCAATGTTCCAGGACGAGCAAAATATTTCTTTTCGCCATTAACTTTTACAATCAAATCGTCTGTCGTTTTAGCATCAAGTTTAATGATGTCGCCTTCTTTTAGGTCTAAAAATTCCTCTAATGAAATATCTGTAGAACCAAATAATACACTCAAATCAACTTTTGAAGTATTTAATTTGTCAATCATTTTTTGACGTTCTTCTGTTGTAGCAATAATACCTTTTGTTTGGAAAATATGTTGTGTTGATAAGTTACCCAAAACTGTTTCTAATACTGGATATGGGAAACACAAACTTATTAAACCAAAGTATTTGCCTGCAATTTGAACCTCAAATGTAATCAAAGCTACGATTTCACCAGTAGAAGCAACTTGTACCATTTGATAGTTGTTATCCAAGCCAACAACGTTACCTTGAACCGGAACAATATTACTCCAAGCGCTTTCTAAAGCTTTTACAATTCTTTCTATAACTTTTTTAGACAACGCTTCCTCAATATCAGTTAATTCACGTTGCTTGTATTCGCTCAAGCCCAAACCACCTAGCATACGGTCAACAATACAAGATAGAACTTCAAAGCTAACCCCTAAAAGGATTTGTCCTGGTAACGGGTTAAGTTCAAAGATACCGATTGTCATTGGTGATGGCATAGAACGGATAAATTCATCATAAGTTAATTGGTCAGTTGAAACAACTTCAATCTCTATACGCATACGAAGATAAGCTGTTAAAATCAATGAAATTTGTCGAGAAAATTCTCTGTGTAAATCTTGCAGCGCTCTTAAGTGGTCTTTAGAAAATTTATCAGGACGACGGAAGTTATAGAGTTTATAACCTTTTTTATAATCGCCTGAATCATCTTCGCTAAACACGGCAGAATCTGCGATATCACCGTCGTATATATCGCTAGAATAGAAATCATTTTGATTTTTGTTGTAATCTACCATTTTACCTCATTATTGAATAATGAATTGACCGAAGCTAACCCTAATAACTTCTCTTTCACCCGCAAAGATTGCGTTTACATCTTCTGTAATTTGTTCTTTAACCAACTCTTTACCTGCTGCTGTTGAAATTTCATCTGCAGTTTTGCTAGAGAGGTTTGAAATAACAGCATCTCTGATTGCTGGCTTATATTGAGCCATTTCAGCTTCAACTCGTTTCATTGGATCATCATCATCACCATGACCACCGTGCCCAACTTTTTCTTCTGGAGGTGCATTCAAATCTGGGTCAGTTGGGATTCTTGACAATTCTAATGCAACGTTAACTTTCAAATATTTCTTTTGACCAGGGTCATTTAAGTTCAAAATAAAATCACCAAGATCAACAATAATACCTTTTTGTATCTCTTCATCTTCTGCTGTAATATCATCAGCTTCAGAATCTTGAGCTGCAGTAATAGCGCTTATTTTCTTATTCAATAAGTTTTCTTGCAACAAGTAATTAACACCAATCAAAAGTACACAAATTAAAATTGTTGAAATAATGTTAATTAAAACAAGTTTTAAGTTATTATCAATAGGAACTTTCACAAGTTCATTATTTTCTTTTGGCTTCATATCTTTTTGTTGTGGTTTAGACATATTTATCTCCAATTTTATTCTTTGTTCAAAATAATTATATCAACTCTTCGGTTCAACAATCTTCCACCAGTTGATGTATTATCTGCAATTGGCATGTATTCACCATAGCCAACTGCGGAAATTCGATTAGGCGTAATTTTGTTTGATTTCAGCATATATGCAATGATGTTTGTTGCTCTTGCTGTTGACAACTCCCAGTTTGAAGGGAATTGTGCATTATGGATTGGCGTTGAATCAGTGTGACCTTCTACCATAATTTTGTTATCTATCTCTGATAGAGTTTGAATAATCTCGTCAACGGTTTTGTACGCATCCTTCTTTATTATAGCAGAACCTTCATCAAAAAGTACAGAGTTATTAAGTCTAATAACCAGTCCTCTAGGGTTTTTAAGCAACTTTACGTTCTCATTTTTAAGTAATTTTTCATCAAAAAGTTTTTCTAGTGACTCTTGTTGCTGAACGTCCTCCATTGCAATATTTTCAGGGATTTCAATATTATGTTCAGCAATCATTTTTGCTTGATATTTCGTAACATTTTGTGACACCGCAAACAAAACCATAAACAAAGCTAAAAGCATGGTCACTAAATCCGCATAAGAAACCACCCAACGATTAATGTAGTCTTTTGAATTTGAGTAATAATCGTTTCGCACTAAACTCTGCCTCCTGAGCGTAAAGGTTTATGGTGAAAACGGTAGTACGCAATCAATTTTTCTTCAATCACTGCTGGATTTTCTTGCATTTGAATTGATATAATTCCTTGCAAAACAAGCTCTTTAAGTAAAATTTTATCTCTGGTTTTTTGTTTTAAGTTACCTGCAATCGGTAAGAAAATAAGGTTTGCAAACCCAACACCATAAAGGGTAGCAACAAATGCTGTAGCAATACCTACACCTACCATTTGTAAGTTTTGAATATCTTGCATTACTTGAATTAAGCCAATTACAGCTCCCACAACCCCAAATGTCGGAGCATAACCACCTAAAGCTTCAAATACTCTTGACGAAATAATTTCTTCCTCTTCTTCATAAGCAATTTCAGCAGATAATATATCATACACAAGCGTTGGGTTATCAACATCTATTGCAAGTTGCATGCCACGGGCTAAAAACGGATTAGAAACTTGGTTTAAAAACTCTTGAACAGCCAAAAGTCCATTTCGTCTGGAAAAATAAGCTATTTGTATAATTTCTTCTAAAATTCTTTTTGAATCATCTTCAACTTTATAGAAAACTTCACTGACACTTTTAAACGCTCTTTTCAATGTCGTAAAATTAAAGTTTAATAAAGAGGCACAAAAACTTCCACCAATAACAATACAGAACGCTACAGGTTGTATAAGCATACGTAGCGAACCACCATCAAATTTTTCGCTTGCAAAAACAAGTATTATTCCAAAAGTCAGTGCAAAAACTGCAGTAAAATTCATCGTCTACCCCTTTAAGAATATTATTTCACATGACAAATATTAGGGCAAGTGCTTAATATTTATTATTCTAAACGGTTATAACAATATCAACAGATTTATCGTGAGGTTCTGTCGGTAATTCCTCAATATAAAGTTCCTTAGGTAAACAAACTAGAGTTTTTGCGTTAGTTTTAGTAATTAATCTATCATAAAAACCTTTGCCGTAACCTAATCTGTAATTATTCGCATCTACCATTAAAGCTGGAATTATCATTAAATCAATAGATTTAGGAGCGACAGGGTGAGTTTTGGGTTCTTTTACACCAAATTGTTTAACTTCTAAATTATCACCTTTTTTATACGGACAAACATTCAAGTTAAGTCCTGTCATACGAGGTAAAAAGAAGTTTTTATCCTCATCTAAAAGTTCTAACAAGTCAATTTCATCCTTTAGTGGATAAAAAATCATAACATTTTGAGCCTTTTTAAATTCTTCTAAAGCTCTGATTTCGTCACAGAGCAAGTGGCTAATCTTTTTTATATCCAGCTCTTTTCTAATAGCTTTAGCATTTTTTCTTAATTCTGTTTTCTTTTGCATATCTTAAAGTGTTTTTATAAAATCTACAATTTCTTTTACTGATGTTGAATCTTTAACAACAAAAAATTCTTTACTTGTTTGTAATTTTACGTAAGTTAAATTTTTTCCATCTAAAAAAGTTTCTGAGAAAGGTTTTAACATAATTGACGGAATAATTGTAATATCTGACTTTTCGTCTTTTATTGCGTTAATTAAATCGTCTGATGTAATCAAACCAGCAACTGTAATATTTTGTCCCCAATATGTTGATTTTACAGGAACGCATTTGCAAGTTAGTCCTTTTACATTTTTGTTCAACTCATCACAAACAAAGCTTATTGCTCTTTCTGCAGCATAAGAAGTTGCAAATGTAATACTTGTTTCGGTTTTAACTTTTTTAGGTAATTTAAAAGTTTTAAATTCATCAATTAAAAGTCTAAGAGAACCAACTCCATCGCTTAATTGAGAGAAATTCCCATAATATTCTGCAGGTGGAATATCCTCTCCTGCAAGTAAAAAGAACTCGTCAGAACAGCAAACACCTTTAAATTTTGAAGAAATTTTTAAAGTTTCTTCCGCAACTTTTTTGTCAACTTGAGTTAACACATTATCTTTTCTAAATTGAGTTAATCCTACAGGAACAATAGCTACAGAAAGAACCGCTTTTCCTAAGGTTTTCAAATCCTTCAATGTACGTTCTAATTCTGCGCCATCATTATAACCTGGACATAAAACAATTTGGCAATGGAATGGAATATCTTGTTTTTTTAGCCATCTCAAGTTTTCCATAATTTTGCCTGCATTTGGATTTCTAAGCATTTTAACGCGTAATTCTGGATTTGTAGTATGAACAGATACATACAATGGTCCTAAATGCATTCTTGCAATTCTGTTTTTGTCTTCTTCTTTCAAGTTAGTAAGAGTTACATAAGTTCCTTGCAAATACGACAATCTATAATCATCATCTTTTATATAAAGAGTATCCCTTAATCCCTTTGGTTGTTGGTCTACAAAACAAAATAGACAGTGATTTAAGCAATGTTTAATTTCATCAAAAACTGCCGATTCAAAAATTATACCTAAAGGTTCATCAAAATCCTTTTCTATTTCTATATCCTCTAACTCACCATTTTTCTTTTTTATAGAAAGTGTCAAAAATTCTGATTTGCAATAAAAATTATAATCAATCAAATCTTGTAACTTGCAATCATCAATCGCAAGAATTTCGTCACCAGATTCAATCTCAATTTCATCAGCAATAGAGCCTAATTCTACATCACTAACTATTGCGGGCATTCTCTTTCTCCAAGGTTTCAATTAAAGTTACAAAGTTTTGATATTCACATAACGCATTGTCTAAAACTACACGTTGATAAAAAGAAAGATGAAGATAATCATCATTTAAAATATTTTCTGCTGAAAATTTATGTTCTAAAGCTCTGGTTTTAATTCGCAACAACAATGTACTTGCTTCTTCATCTGATAGAAAACTTGCACATGAAATCTTTATTCTTGCATTGGAAAAGAATTGTAACGGATTTTCTGATAAATCCTCTAAAATCAAACGTTTTAACTCTTCATTACCTTCCGTTGTAATTGAATAAAAACCTGATTGTTTACCACCTTCTGACATTGCACGACGTGAACGGATAAAGCCTGAAGCTTCTAATCTTTTTAATGCAGGTTTTATCGCACCAAAACTTGGTTTTGTATATGCGCCAAAGACTTCTGAAATAGCCTTTTGTATTCCATACATTGTTAATTCACGTTTTATCAAAACAAATAAAATAATTAGTTCTATCATACTTTTATCTTAGCATAAACTTGTAGAAATTTAATGTTTAGATTAGAATAATAAAGTATTTAGATTTTAAGAATAGCAGATTTTATGAAAAACTTAGCAGAAATTACAGAAGAACAAATTAAAAATATAGTTAAAGAAACAAATTTACAACATATCGCCATAATTATGGACGGTAATCGTCGTTGGGCAAAAGAAAAAGGATTACCCTCTGCTATGGGACACAAAAAAGGTGTTGATGCGCTAAAAACAACACTTAGAGCTTGTGACGATTTTGGCATAAAATATTTGACTGTTTATGCATTTTCAACTGAAAATTGGAACAGAAAAAAAGAAGAAGTTGACTTTTTAATGGATTTGTTTGGTCAAACACTAAAAAAAGAAACAAAAGAAATGCACGAAAAAAATGTTGTAATTGAATTTATTGGAGATTTAACAAAATTAAGTGCTAATTTACAAACAATCTTAAACGACTCACGCGAACTTACAAAAAACAACACAGGTGTACATTTACAAATTGCTTTCAACTACGGTTCACGTTTAGAGATTGTTCAAGCCGTTCAAAATATTATTAGAAAAGGTGTTAAATCTGAAGATGTAAATGAAGAGCTGATTTCATCAGAACTTTATACTTCTGGCGCACCTGACCCTGATTTATTAATCAGAACAGGTGGCGAAATGAGAATTTCAAACTATCTTTTATGGCAAATCGCTTATTCTGAATTTTATGTAACTCAAAAATTCTGGCCTGAATTTGACAAAAAAGCGCTTGAAGAAGCTGTTTTAGAATTTAACAGAAGACAAAGAAGATTCGGAGTTTAGTGATGAAAATAGTTTTTGCAACTTCAAATCCGCATAAACTACAAGAATTAAATGCCATTTGCGCAAGTTCAGGTATTGAATTTGTTTTACCTAACGAAGGTTTCGCCCCGGTTGAAAACGGTTCTACGTTTGAAGAAAACTCACTAATAAAAGCCAAAGAAGCTTATAGAGTTTCTAAAACTTATTGTCTTGCAGATGATTCTGGACTTTGTGTTGAAGCATTAAACGGCGCTCCTGGTTTGTATTCTGCAAGATATGCAGGCACTCAAGATGAAAAAATAGAAAAGCTTTTAGGCGAACTAAAAGGCATTGAAAATAGAAATGCAAAATTTGTTTGTTGCGTAACACTTCTTGATGACAAAGGTGAGATGATATTCCAAACAATCGGAGAATGCTACGGCTCAATTGTAAAAGAGCGAAAAGGTGTTAACGGATTTGGTTATGATCCTATTTTCAAACCAAACGACTATGACTGTACAATCGCAGAATTGAGCGAAGAAGAAAAAAATAAAATTTCTCACAGAGGAAACGCATTAAAGAAATTTTTGGAATTTATGCACAAAAATTTTAATATTACGTAAAAACAAATGATTAAAAAATTTGTTGATTATATAATTAAGTTATAAATATCATTTTGAAAGGATAAAAATCTTATGATTAGCAACGAAGTATACGAAAAGTTAGAACGTGTGATTAACCCTACACACGACATTAAGTTATTCTCAGGACGCTCAAACCCAAAACTAGCGCAAGAAATTGCAGAAGCTTTAGGTACAAGCGTTGGACCTATGATTATTAAAGATTTTGCTGATGGCGAAATCTATGTTCAAGTAAAGGACAGTGTTCGTGGAGATGATGTTTTCATCGTTCAACCTCTTTGTAAACCTGTTAACCAAAATTTAATGGAATTGTTAATCATTATTGATGCATTCAAACGCGCTAGCGCAAAAACAATTACAGCAGTAATTCCTTACTATGGTTACGCTAGACAAGATAGAAAAACATCTGGACGTGAAGCAATTACAGCAAAATTAGTTGCAGACCTACTTACAACAGCAGGTTGCACAAGAGTTCTAGCCGTTGATTTGCACTCTGGTCAAATTCAAGGGTTCTTTAACATTCTTGTAGACCACATTTTTGCAACGTCAATTCTTGTAAAATATATCAAAGGTTTGAACCTAGATATGGACGAATGTGTTGCAGTGAGCCCTGATACAGGTGGTGTACAAAGAACAAGACACTTCGCAAAGGATTTAGGTTGTCCTCTTGCAATTATTGATAAACGTCGTGACAAACATAATGAAGCTATTGCAAACTGTGTTATCGGTGATGTTAAAGGCAAAAACTGCTTGATGTTCGATGATATCATTGACACAGCAGGTTCAATTACTGAAGCTGCAAAACTTCTTAAAAAAGAAGGCGCTAAAGACATTTACGTTTGTGCTATACACCCAGTATTCTCAGGTCCAGCAGTTCAACGTTTGACAGATGCTCCTATCAAAGAAGTTATTGTTACAAACACAATTCCACTAGATACCGAAAAATTACCAGAAAAAATTAAACAACTTTCTGTTGCTAACCTTCTAGGTCAAGCTATTTCTCGTATCCACGATGATGAATCAATCAGTTCTTTATTCGGTTTTGAAAAAGAAATGAAAGTGTAAAATTCAAATAAAAAAGAGGCGCGGTGTTTTCAACACCGCGCCTCTTTTTTACTAATTCTTTTTAGGAGTAGGCTTTGCCTTTGCATTTTTAAAATACTGTTCTGTCCAAGTAACAATCGAATTTTGAAATTCAGGGTGTTGTTTCAATATCAACATTCCACTGTTTCCAGACTCCGCATTCGCAACATCAAATGTTCCTTGCGCAAATCTTGCTAAACGTATTTGTTGTT
>CALBKW010000041.1 GCA_937895785.1 uncultured Candidatus Melainabacteria bacterium
TCTTCCATTGGTTCGCCCTTGATAGTCCAGTTTTCCATATCGACTTCATCAATGGAAACCTCATAATAGCGCGCTAACCCCATTTGCCATATCTTTTTCATAGTTTCTTTATCAAACTCTTGATGACTATGGTTAACATGGTGCAATACATCTTTGTTTTTCTTATCCATAAAAATTCCTAATATTACGAGTAATCTAATATTGATAACAACTATAAAAAATAAAAATTGACTAAATAGTTAAAAATTGTAAGATATAGTTACAAAAAAGGCGGACTTCTTTTCAAGAAGTCCGCCTTTTTGTTAAAATCTATTGATTAAGCTTGTAACCATTCGTTCATTCTAACGAAACCGTGTAAGCCTTCAGTTCTCATTGAACGAGTTGTTTCTTGAACAGCGTTACCGCAGTTACCTTCAACTACTTGGAAAGAACCATCGTTGTTGATTTTAGAGATGATACCTACGTGACCAGAGTTTTCGTTGTATTTCCAAACTGCTAAATCGCCAACTTGAGGTTTGTAACCAGAAGCTTTTGTTGAATATTTACCAGCTTTTTCAGCTTTTCTTCTGATGCTTTGAGTTGATTCGTCGAAACCGAAAGTTTGTTTGTTGTTACCGTTTTGACCTTGACCATAGCACCAAGAAACGAATGATGCACACCAAGGGTTGCCGTTTGCTCTGCCGAATCTGTATTTATTAACATCTGCTGAGTTGTTAGAGTTACCGTTTTCTGTAACACCGATTTGAGATTTTGCTAAGCTGATAGCGTTTGAAACTTTGTTATTTGTTAATGAAACATTGTTGCTTCTTACGTTAGTACCGAATGAACCAAAGTTAAAGTTGTAAGAAGGAGTTGACATTGTACCGAATGAAGGCATTGCTGTCATAATTGAGTTCATTGAAGTGAATGCATTTAATGCTGAGAAGTTAGGAACTGAAGAGTTCATGTTACCGAATGAGAAAATGTCACCCATCATACCCAACATAGATAATTGAGAGAAGAATCCACCATCGAAATTCATAGAACCAAATGTATTAAAGTTTGAAAAATTAATTGACATTGTTTACTCTCTTTTTTATCTCTCGTACTTATATAAAGTATTTGTTTCAAAAATAATTGCCTTTTTTAGAATAAATATTAAGTTTTGTAAACTTGCTCAAATGTTATCTATTCATGCGTTTGCATGATTTTAGCAATTACTTATAAAATGATTTGAGTACCTAATAAAATTTTATTTGAATCCTTAGCAAATTCAGAATGAGAGTAAACATAATTTAGCATAAATTTCAGAGCGCTACCTTTGATGAAATAATTTAAACCCGCAGTGTATTCAGATGTATGACGACTTGATATTTTTCTATTACTATTAAAAATATCATAACGAGCTAATAATTGAAGTTTTTTAGTCAAATAGTATGATGCTGTTGCATTAAAACCATCAGCTTTGTTTTGTGTTAAGCCAAGCATACCATTTGAACCATTAGAAATAGCATATTCACAATCAAATTGAGTTCTTTTATATTTGTAATTCAAATGAGTTGAAAATACTGTATAGTCAAAATCCCTGTGACCAGCATTCAAACCAGCACCTAACTTCAATTTCCCATATTTGCCATTTGTTTTTCCTAATGGCTTTAGTGATGCTAATCCATTAAATTCAATCCCAGGAAGAAAATTTTGAAAATTTCTATCTGAACTTGTCATGCCAATATTATACTCAATTAAATCATAATTGCCCAAGATTTTAGTACCAACACCGCGCACACTTCCAAAATTTCTTGCTATTTGAGAACGTCTTAGAAGCGGTATCATATAACCACTCATTCCACCTTCTACACCTATAGGAGTTCTAAAACTACCTAAGTAAATACTATGATGTGGTATTGCCTTAATTGTAATAAAATCATCTCTTATCATCGTTTGAAAGAAATTTTTATCATGTTGAGGCAAAAGGTTAAAAATAAAACAATAATCAGTTTTCAATTTTTCGTTTCTAAATTCACCTTTTATAGCTAAATCTATTGATGTATCATCATAGTTTGTATGATAACCTTCGTTTAGAATATTCGCTGACAAGTTTCCACCATAAACAAAAAATGGTTGCATATTTTTTATAGGACCACCTTCAAATTCCATAAATGTATCTTGTGAAAATATACCACCTGTATAGCTTAAGGCTTTATATTCTGCACTTGCTTTTAAATACGCTTCATCATTGTTACCTAAAATTCTATCAACAAAAGTTATATCTGGTTCTTTTTGTTCTACTTGAACATCTGGAATGATTGCTCCATCAAGGTTAAAAGCATTTGCTTCTTCTTTATCCTCTGCGCCTAAGAAAGTTTCACTTTCCTGCAAAGGTTGCTCTACATCATTAATTGAAAGGTACACAGGTTCTTCTGCATAACAAGCAGAAGTGGCTAAAAAGAACATACCTAGCAGAATTAAAATCTTTTTCATCTTAAATACAATTATCTCTCAAAAAGATATAAAATAAATGATTTATTAACAAATATTGTAAACATTTTCAAAAATAAAACTTGACGTAAGAATTTCTTTATTATAGAATTTTCTTGCGGACGTAAGTCTTAGCTCTAGGGTAGGGACTTAGCCGATAACTGAATAATAATGGCGACGGGATGTAGCAAGGACTCCGAGAGAAAACAATTGATAATTGTTTTCGGTGGAGGAAGGTAGCGCAAGCTACCAGCTAGCATGTCGAAGCAAAAAAATTAGATAATAATGGCGACGGGATGTAGCGCAGCTGGTAGCGCACTTCGCTTGGGACGAAGGGGTCGCACGTTCGAACCGTGTCATCCCGACCATTTTAAAAGAACCGCCTTAAAAGACGGTTCTTTTTTATAGAAATTATCAAAAACTATCACAACATCAGAGGAAATTTATTATGGATTTTATAACAATCACTATTGAAATACTTAAATCATTGTCTATTATCGGTGGTTTCGGCGTTGGTATTATTTTATTAACTGTATTTGTAAGACTTGCTATGTGGCCATTAGGGGTTTCACAACAACGTTCTATGCGAACAATGCAAATGCTTCAACCAAAGATGAAGGCTATTCAAGAACGCTATAAAAATGACCCTCAACAAATGCAAACAAAGATGATGGAATTCTACAAAGAACACAAATTCAATCCAATGGCTGGTTGTTTCCCTCTACTAATCCAAATGCCAATCTTCATCCTATTGTATTCAGCATTAATGAGTCCTCAATTCATTCAAATTGCTGGTGATAGCCCATTCTTATTCATTAACAGACTTGATGCAACGTTAAAAACTAACGCAGGAATTTCAAACGACGGAGTTTTAGGAGTTTCTAAATATGATAGTTTCATGTTGGGCAAAACAGCTAAAGTCTACTTAGATAAAGAAACTTTGGACAACGTAAAAATTTCAAAACCTAATAAAGCTGTTGAAATTCAAGGCGAATTAACTCCAGGAGAACCAGTAGATTTCAAAGTTAGCCTTGATAATTTAGACTTAAAATTCAGCCAATTAGACAAAATCAAAAAAGCTGAAATTACAGTTACTGATTTGCAAACAAAAGAATCAGAACTTATGATCTTTGAAAGAAAAGATGGTATTTTAGTTGCATCTTTCCCAACAAAAGAAGTTAAAAACACTCTTCACTATGATGTTTTAATTTTAATCGTATTATTCGGTTTGACAATGTTTGCTACTCAAAAAATTATGATGGCAACATCTAAATCAAAGAACCAAGATCCAGCTCAAGAGGCTATTCAAAAGTCCATGAATACATTTATGCCAATTATGTTAACAGCAACATTCGTATTCATTCCAATCCCTGCTGGTGTTCTATTATACTTGATTTCAAGCAATATTATTCAAGTTATTCAAACTGTTGTAATCAACAAACAGCTTGAAAAAGAAGACGAAAAGAAAAAACAAAAAATCGACGATGACGTAGTTGCAAAAGCAAAAAAGGTTGAAAATAAAAAATAAAATGTTAGTTAGCGAATTTGACTACAATTTACCAGAAGAACTTATTGCGCAAACACCTAGTGAAAAACGTGAAAATTCACGAATGATGGTGCTTGACAAACAAGCTCAAACTATCGAGCACAAACACTTTTACGACATCGTTGACTACCTTGATGATAACTGCATTTTAGTATTAAACAATACAAAAGTTATCCCAGCTCGCTTATACGCACACAAGGAAACAGGTGCGTTAATTGAGATTTTCTTGCTTAAAGAACACGACAACAAACAGTGGGAAGCCCTTGTAAAACCTGCAAAACGAGTAAAGGAAGGAATGACTTTAAAAGTTGCAGATTGCTTGAGTGTTAAAATGCTAGAACGCTTAGATGAAGGTAAATGGCTTATTGAGCTTATCTATGACGGTATTTTATATGAAGTTTTAGACAAAGTTGGCAATATTCCACTTCCACCTTATATAGAAAGAAAAATGACTGACGACGAACGTCAATCACTAGACTATGAACGCTATCAAACAGTTTACGCAAAAAACGAAGGTTCTGTTGCAGCTCCTACGGCAGGATTGCACTTCACAAAAGAAATTTTAGAAAAGCTTAAAGCAAAAGGCGTTGAAATAGCATACGTAACATTAACAGTGGGTTTAGGCACATTCAGACCTGTAAAATGTGAAGAAGTCACTGAACATAAAATGGATTCTGAAGAATTTGAAATATCTCAAGAAACCGCTAATGCGATTAACAAGGCAAAAGCAATGGGTAAAAAACTTATTGCAGTGGGTACAACATCAGTTAGAACTCTTGAAACTGCATACCAACAATTTGGAGAAATAAAGGCGTGCAAATCAGCCTCTCGCTTATTTATCTACCCACCTTATGAATTTAAAGTTGTAGATAATTTAATAACAAACTTTCACTTGCCAAAATCAACTCTATTAATGTTGGTGAGTGCTTTAGAGGGCAAAGAATTTATCTTTAAAGCCTATGATGAAGCCATAAAAAATAAATACCGTTTCTACTCTTATGGCGATTGTATGTTCTTAAAATAAATGGCAAAATAAAAGCCTTACAAGGACATGTAAGGCGAATGAATTAGTGTACATGCATGCTATAACATGGTTTCAGGCATGGCAAACATGTTTAAGTATCTTAACAATTGGATTTAAGCATGATTAAAAAGAGTGCTTTTCAATTAGAATTTAATTATGACAGTAACAACTAAAACAACTAAAATCACAGGTTTTGTCAAAACTCAAGACAATATAATGATAGCCTACAATCAAGCAATATCAAACCACGAAAGCGTTTTAATCATTGCGCACGGCTGGTTTATGAGCAAAGACTCTAAGGCTTTTGTTGAGCTTGCCAAAGATTTTGAAAGCCATTTTGATATTATAACTTTTGATTTTAGAGGACACTGCAAAAGCAATGGACTATATAGTTTTGGACATAACGAAACAAAAGATTTAGCAGCTATTGTTAATTATGCAAAAGAAACTTATAAAAGTATTTACCTTATAGGATTTTCTCTAGGAAGCCTTATTTCTATTGACTATTGCGCTCATAACAACGACATAAAAAAACTCATTTTAGTAAGCGCCCCTACAGATTTTAGAAAAATAGAAAATAACGTATTCAGCCCAAATGCATTCATTCCAACACTTAAAAAGTTTGAATTTAAGCGCTGGACATCAATTCAGTTCACTCACCCTTTCAAAACAAAACCAATACCCAAACAAGAAATTAGTAAAATTTCAATACCAACCTTGTTTATAGGTGGCGAAATAGATCCAATAATTAGAATTTGGCACAACCATGAGCTATTTAACTTAGCAAATAAACCTAAAAAAGAAATTATTGTAAAGGGCGGAAAACACGCAGAAGACATCTATTTAGAAAATAAAGAATTTTTTATAAATGCTTGCATTGACTGGCTTACAGGAGAGTTTTAATGTCAGATTTAAAAAACAAATTAGACTTTTTTTTAAGAGAAAAAACTAAATTTTCAAGAAAAAATTATTCACCTAAGCCACAAGATGTAAGTGATTTAATTCCCAACAGTGAGTATGATTTGACCATTTTAAAAAATGATATAACAAGATTAAATTGTTCGGAAAACCTGTACGTACTGGATATATTAGACAAATATTTTCCAATTTTTCCTCGAGAAGACTTGAAAATACTAGATATTGGCTCAAAAAATTGGTTTTATGCAAGAGGTGAATATATTTACTTCAAAAATGCTTGTCATCACCTTCAAATGACAGGCGTAGAACTTGATGCTTACAGGCTTTGCTGGAATTTATACTCAAGAAAAGAAATTGCAAAATATAACATAAAATATTTACCATTTACAAATTATGTAGCTGAAGATTTTATGAATATAAACGGTTGCTATGATTATATAACTTGGTTTTTACCGTTTGTTGGCGAATATCAACATAAGCAATGGGGACTTCCGATGAAATACTTTAAACCTGCGCAAATGCTTATGCATGCAAAAGAATGCCTGAATGAAGGTGGTAGCATATTTATTGTAAATCAAGGAGAGTCAGAATACTGGTTACAAAAGCTTTTATGCCAAGACTTAGGGTTTGAATACCAAGAAATAGGGCTTATCAGAAGTGATTTTTATCAATATAAATATCCAAGATATGCTTTAATAGTGCATTAGAGTGTGTTATAATGTAAAAAAAGGAAGGGTTATGAAAAGAAATATTTTAATAATTTTAATTTGCCTTGTATTAACATCTAGTTGTGCAATTGCAGCAAAGTATAAAGTTTCAACATCAGGCACAGTAAAGAACAACGGCAAAGTAGTATCGCCAAATCAAAGCACCACAACAAATTACTACAATGTATACACACCACAAAATTACATAAACAGCAACCAAGTAAATGTGGGTCAAGTTCCAGTCATAGAGCTAGTTATGGACTACTCAGGAAGTATGTCAAACTGGATTAAAGAAGCAAAACGCGCAATGTCTACAATTATGGGACAAATTCCAAGCACAACTGCGGTTGGTTTTAGAGTTTTTGGACATGACTCAAACGGTTCAAATCCAGCCAATGGCGGAGCTTTAGCAGATGTTAAAAAGGTTGTTAAAAAGAATGGAAAATATGTTGCTATAACAGAGAATTTCATTGGAAATACTAGTGGTTCGTGCTCAGCAACACGCCAAGTGGCAAGTGTGACAAAGTCTAACACAAATTCAATCATTAATGGTATGAACTCTGTTGGCATTGGTGGCGCTACACCTCTTGTATATGGCTTAGATAGGGCAATTTACCAAGATTTTGCACCAATCTCACGTAATACACCTAAAAAGGTTGTCCTTATTACCGATGGGGGTGAAAACTGTGGCGGAGATCCTTGTGCATTTGCACAAAGTCTAATGTCAAAACGTCAAGACGTACATATAGACGTTGTTTTGGTAGGTGGCAGTTCTAGCAATCTTGCTTGTTTGGCGCAAACTACAGGTGGAAAATTCTACACTGTTAAAAATTTGTCTAATTTTTCTACAGTTATGCAACAATCAATGACAACGCCAGCTTCAGGCTCTAAACAACAAAATAACCAAAATCAACAATATTACGAATTTATCAAGTAGGAACAAATCTTATAATACAAAGAGATACAGACAATACCAAACTCTGTATCTCTTTGTATTACTGTCACCAACTCTCAACAAGGGCTCAAAAACGAAACACTTACTGATTTACAAGTAGAAGTGTCAGTAAAATAACGTACGTATTTTTACGTACGTTATTTCCGTACAAATTTTAATATTAAAAGTTGTATAATATATTTGTTATAATTTAAAATATTTAAGAGATATTTTTGAAAATAAAATTAATACAAATAAACTTCATAATTGTTTGAGTACATACGAACTTTCAAATGCAATGTTTCGCCCTTGTATCCTTTTGGCGGAGCGCTAAATGTTGGGGTTTGCATTACCGCATTATAAACAACATCATTCAAGCTGTCATTATCTGATTGTCTTGCAAAACTTCTATTAACCAAACGACCTGAGGCATCAACTTTGAATGCAACTATACATTCGCCATCACCGACTATTTTTGTGAAGTCCATTCTTGAAGCCATACGGTTTCTTAATGCTGTTTTGTAATTAGCCACTTCTTGTTTCATTAGCATTGAAATTTGAGCTTGTGACTGAGATTGTTTTGCAGTTTGAGTTTGGATTGTTTTTGGTTGCGCCTGTTTTTGTTGGGTTGTTTTTTGTGTGTTTTGTTTTGGCGTAGTTTGAGTTTGAGTTTTAGGTTTATTTGGTTGTTTTACATCCTGTTTTTTAGTTTCAGGTATTAAGACATTTTTAGATAAATCAAGAGGTTCTGATTCTGCTTGTTGAGTAGGCTCTTCTTCTACTTTCTTAGTTTGAATCGGAGCTGTCGGAGGAGTGCTGTTCCATAAGTTGTCGATATCTGGAATATTCAAATTTTGTGTTTGCTTTGATGTTTCAACTGATTTTTCACTACCTTCTTTTATTAAAGAATTTCCAGCAAACAGTACAATTAAAATTGAAAGCACTACACATAAACAAAAAATCGTTGTAGAAATTGGGTCAAAGAACTGTTTTAAACGTGAATAATCGTACTGAACAGTTTTTTGAGGTTCCATCTTTTTAGGTGTTTCCACCTGAGAATCATTTTTTTGTGGTTTTACCTCTATTTTTTCTTCTTTAGCCTCTTTTGCTTTATTAAGTTTTGTAACATTTGTAACATCATTTTTGGGAGCAGGTGGTTCTGGCAAAATTTCGTCAAAAGTATCGTTACCGCAGTCACAGTAATCGGGTTTTGTTTCATATTCAGTTCCACATTCTTTGCATTTGTACATAATATTACCTTTATTTTTTTATTTTTTCATAATCG
Source organism: uncultured Candidatus Melainabacteria bacterium (assembly GCA_937895785.1). Lineage (GTDB taxonomy): Bacteria > Cyanobacteriota > Vampirovibrionia > Gastranaerophilales > Gastranaerophilaceae > UBA6984. The sequence goes on from CALBKW010000041.1 coordinate 8,872, forward strand.
TTAAAATCTTGAGGTGTACTATACTTTTGAGCGTTAGACACCTTCAATTTTCCATCAAAATCAACCTTTAAGCGTTCTGAACCAGCAGGAAAATTCAAAATACTTTTACCTTGATAACTTCTGATAACAGGTGCGAATCGTTCAATTGCAAGTGGCGTGTATGCTGGATTTTGCGACCACACATGAACATTTGAAACGTGACCAAATTTATCTACATTAAATGTAAATCTAAAAACTGTTCCAAGTTCAACAGGTGGAATATTAACATCGCGCATAATTTGGTTTTGAAGATTTGAACGCCAAATATTCCAAGCAATTTCCTCCTCGGCTTGAGTCATTTTTTTAGGCTGAGTTTGTTTTGTTTGTTTTGTTTCAACCTTTTTAGGTGTTGTTTTATTTTGAACTTGCTTTGTTTGCGGAGAAGTCTGTTTTTTAGTTTGAGTTGTTGTTTTAG
>CALBKW010000042.1 GCA_937895785.1 uncultured Candidatus Melainabacteria bacterium
AGCTGCTGAGGTTTCGCTCGCGCTCACCTTGTGAGCTACAGAGGCAGTTTAATTAATTATATTTTTAATCTAATTAAATTTTATTTCTCATCTTGAGTTTCTTGGGTATCAAGTTTTTCTATCAAGTCCAAACAAATTCCAACTTGAACATCAGGAGGGGACATTTTCAAATACTCTAACGCATCATGAATTTGCTTATTCTTATCATACCAACGTCTAAAAACATTTATAAATTCACTTAAGTCATTGTCAGTTATTTTTATGCCATAGCCTTGAACTTTATCTATTATATATTCGGCACACTCCAATTGTTTTTCAAGTGAAGCTTTTTCCATTAAACCTACAGCCATACATACTGTTGGATTTAAGTCGTACCAACGTTTTGTTATTTTCTTCTTTTCTTCAGACATTTAAACCTCGTGTGAATTTTATTAATTCCAGTTTACAACATTTTCATTTTAAAATCTAGTGTATAATTTAAATTCATGCTTTTAGTCTAATTACAAAGGCGCGGTTGGCAAAACCAACCGCGCCTTTGTAATTAATTTATAATCTTAGAAATTATACAACACCTTGAGCTTTCATAGCCTCTGCTAATTTTGAGAAGGCTGCGATGTTTGCGCCTGCAACATAGTTGTTACCTAAACCATATTCTTCTGCTGCATCTTTACAAGATTTGAAAATATTTGTCATAATTCTGTCTAATTTTTTATCAACTTCTTCAAATGTGTAGTAGAATCTCATTGAGTTTTGACTCATTTCGATTGCAGAAGTTGCAACACCACCAGCGTTAGCTGCTTTAGCAGGAGCTACCAAAACATTGTTTGCCAAGAAGTATTCTGTTGCATCTTTTGTACAAGGCATATTTGCACCTTCACCAACTGCGATAACACCATTTTCTACCAATTTTTTAGCTGAGTTTAGCGTAACTTCATTTTGAGTTGCACAAGGAAGTGCAATGTCTGTTTTTATAGTCCAAATTGGAGAGTCATCTGATGTTCTTTCAATATATTTAGCATTAGAATGAACATTCAAGTAATCTTTAATTCTTCCACGTTTAACTTCTTTGATATCTTTGATTGTAGCTAAGTCGATTCCGTTTTCATCATAAATACAACCATTTGAATCACTCATTGCAACAACTTTGCCGCCCATTTCTTGAACTTTTTGGCAAGCATAAATTGCAACATTACCAGAGCCTGAAATTGAAACTGTTTTACCTTCAAATGATTGACCACCATTAGCTTTTAACATTTCACGCATGTAGTATGTTAAACCGAAACCAGTAGCTTCTGTTCTTGCCAAAGAACCACCGTAAGACAAGCCTTTGCCAGTCAAAACGCCGCCTTCGTATGCATTTCTAATACGTTTGAATTGACCAAACATATAACCAATTTCTCTTACACCAGTACCGATATCACCAGCAGGAACGTCAACATCTTGACCGATATGTCTTTGCAATTCTGTCATAAATGCTTGACAGAATGCCATGATTTCTCTGTCTGATTTACCTTTAGGGTCAAAATCAGAACCACCTTTACCACCGCCGATTGGTAAACCAGTCAAAGAGTTTTTGAAAATTTGTTCAAAACCTAAGAATTTCATAATACTTTGGTTTACAGTTGGATGTAATCTTATACCACCTTTGTATGGACCAATTAGAGAGCTATATTGAACACGGAACGCTCTATTTACGTGAACTTTGCCATTATCATCAACCCAAGATACGCGAAATGTGATGATTCTTTCTGGTTCAACCATTCTTTCTAACAAGCCTAATTCTTCATATTCTGGGTGTTTCTCAACAACAGGTTCAATTGTTGCTAAAACCTCTTCAACAGCTTGTAAATATTCAGGCTCATTAGCGTTTTTCTTTTTAGTTTCATCTAAAACTCGTTCAACATAACTATTCATAAAAAAAAATCTCCTTCAATAATATACAAATAATTTATATCACAGAAGAAGTTTTTTTTAAACATTTTTTATGGAACAACTGGTCTGCTTTCGTCAAACAACGGTAAAGTCACAGGATAATTTTTTTGATTTTTATCGCTTTGTTTAGGAGGTCTATTACCGTAAGCAATTGGAGGTCTTTGTCCGTACATCATTGGAGGACGTTGTCCATTGTGCATAGGTGGTCTATTACCATACATTTGAGACATATTTCCATAAGCTCTTGGTGGATTCATTGGAGGTGGAACTTGCCCGTAATTACCATACATTGGTGGTCTGCCATCTTTAGGAGGTTTCATTTTACCCATATTACCATAAGGTGGTGGTGGCATTTGACCATACATCATTGGGGGCTTATTTCCGTACATTGGCGGGCGATTACCATAGTTCATTGTAGGACGATAAGTCCCATACATTGGCGCTCTATATTGTTGGTAATAATCTTTTGTTGCTGCGATTACAGCAGTTGACATTGCAACAAATACTGCAACAGCTAAAATTAAAACTTTTTTCATCACATTCTCCTTTTACATTCTGATAATTAATATAATAATGATGAAACTAAAAAAATGCTAAAATTTCTAAAAAATATATAGAAATGTTAAATATAAATATGTTGCATTATTACAGAATGACAAAAAATTTTATGATATGATAATCAGAAAAAAGGACGGAAGAATGAAAAATGTATGTGTTTATTGCTCTGCAAGCAATGGTTTAGATAAAAGTTACCACCTAGAAGCTCAAAAAATGGGTGAATTATTAGCCCAAAACGGTTACGATTTAGTTTATGGCGG
>CALBKW010000043.1 GCA_937895785.1 uncultured Candidatus Melainabacteria bacterium
CTAATTTATCTGTTTCTTCTTTTGTTCTGCAATCTGACATTTAATTCTCCTTTTGTAGGTATACCCCCTACCCCTATATTATTACTCTTATTACTTGATTTGTCAAGTCACTTTGAGTAATAATTCAAAATATAATGCTCAGACAAATCCTTAATTTCACCATTCAGAATAAAAATTTCGTAATGTTCATTACAGCACTTATATATATTATGGGTGTTTTTGCATATTTCGCAAACCTTGCAATTTTATTGAGCGTAATTCTTTCTATTTGCGCTATTGTCGGTATTTTAAAGAATTTTATCTCTCCAAAACTTGTCCTATTTTGGATTTTCATATTTTATTTTGCATTTTTTAATTGTATTTTTAGGATTAAAAACACAGATGAATTGATGGAAATTGCTCCACAGAAGAATATCACACTATCCGGTCAAATTGTAAGCATTCCTAACAGCAACTTTTCAGACAAATCAAAATTCTTTTTTCAAACTGATAAAGGAAAAACACTTGTTAGTGTAACATCAAGTGATGAAGATTTTTCGAATCTTAAAATTGGTAATTATTACGAAATAACAGGGAAACTTCGCACTCCATTTGAAGCAGTAAACCCTTCGCAGTTTGATTATGGAAAGTATTTGAAAAATTTTGGAACATTTACTGTTGTTTATGCTGAAAAATCAGGAATAAATCAACTAAATAAGCCCTTGAGCCTAAAATGGAAGTTTTTGCAAAGCCTTAATAATACTCGAATTGAAATTTTAAACACCCATAAAAAATACCTAAAAAGTCCTAATTTAGAAATACTTGGCGGTATTGTATTTGGCGATGATGCTGTTGCGCCACCTGATTATATTAGAACAAACTTCATAAATTCAGGTTTATTACACATTTTAGCCGCAAGTGGTATGAATGTAGCTTTTATTTACGGATTTTGGTTCTTTTTCTTAAGAAAATTATTTAAAGTTCCCTATAAAATAACCGTATCAAGCGGAATGTTAATCATTATTCTTTATGCAATGATGACAGGTCTTGGCGCATCTGTTATTCGTGCAACCATAATGATTTTATTCATTCTTGCTGGAAAATTGATCAATCGGGATACTCACAGTATTGCTCTTTTGTCACTTGTTGCAATGCTAATGTTGATTTATAACCCTGCTTACATCAATGACGTTGGCTTTCAGTTATCTTTTTTGGTAACTTTGGGTCTATTTGTTTCAGCAAGCATTTTAACAAGCAAACGAGATACACTGAAAGACAAGTTTATAGCATTTACAAAAGATACAGCACTAGTTCCTTTAATTGCACAAGTTTGGGTTGCACCATTGCAAATGTTTTATTTCAACACTTTCAGTTTGTATTCTCTTTTTGCAAATATTTCAATCGTTTTATTTTTGCCGTTAATTTCTTTTGGTGGTTTTGTAAGTTCAATCATTGCAATAATAAAACCGATTTCAGATATTAGTTGTATGATTTTCGACTTTGTATTAACACCATTTTTAAACACTCTTGTTGCGATTTCATCATACTTTGCAACACTTCCTCATTCGTTAATTCAAACTACTCATCCAAGCGTATATCAGGTAATTTTGTACTACATAATTGTTTTACTCATAACACTGTTATTCAAAGCTTATTCAAGAAAAACATTGATATTAATGCTAAGTCTTGTCCTAATTTTAGAACTTTCTACAATTAAAATTCCAAACAAAAACCTTGAAATCATTGCGTTTTCACTTCAAAATGCTGATTCCTTCTTGATAAAAACACCTAAAAATAAGTATTTCATAATTGATACCGCAAAATCTGGCTATCATGGCGGAAAATCTCAAGCCGAAATTATAATTTTGAAATATCTAAAAGACCACGGAATAAAGAACTTTGAAGGTATGATTATAACTCACTTTGACAACGATCACTCAGGCGGTGCAGTTGATTTGTTCAAAAACTTGGAAATTAAAAACACCTATGTGAACGAACTGCACAACAACTCTAAAACTTCAAAAGAAATATATAAAACAATAAAACCAATAACCTTAGCCCAAAATAACTCTGTTATATACACAGAACCTGACTTTGAAATGCGTACATATCACGCAAATATAAGAAATAACGACAATGAAAGCTCAATCATAACTCTTTTAAAATACAAGGATTTTTCAATGTTATTCATGGGTGATGCAGGATTAATTTCTTATAATACACTTAAAAACCAATTACCAAAAGATGTGTCAATATTGAAACTCGGACATCACGGTGCAAAAGGTACAATCGACAAAAATATGCTACAAGAATTAAATCCACAATATGTATTGATATCAAACGCACGTAACGATTTCAACCACCCACATGCGGTAACTTTAAACGTGCTTAGAAAATCAAAAGTCTTGAGAACAGATATTAACAATTCAATAAAGGTTTCCGTTGGCAAAAAAGGTACTCAAATATACTATTTCGACAAAGAATTAAAATCATATCGTAAATTGTAAAAACAACACTAAACCCTTTAATATCGTAGGTTTTACA
>CALBKW010000044.1 GCA_937895785.1 uncultured Candidatus Melainabacteria bacterium
TCGCTATCATCACAGATGACGAAACTCACGTTAAATACGCAATCGCTGATTACGCTTTAACACCTAATATGGCAATCATCGACCCTAACTTCGTTGATGGTATGCCAAAAGGCTTAACTTCTGCATCAGGTATTGACGCATTAGTTCACGCAATTGAAGCTTATGTATCTTGTATGGCTACAAACTTCACTAATTCAAATGCTTTAGAAGCATCTAAATTAGTATTCAAATACTTGGAAAGAAGCTACAACGAAGGTGCTAACGATCCTATCGCTAGAGAAAAAATGCACTACGCAGCTACAATCGCTGGTATGGCATTTGCTAACTCATTCTTAGGATTATGCCACTCTATGGCTCACAAACTTGGTGCTATGTACCACGTTCCACACGGTGTTGCTAACGCATTGTTAATCAGACAAGTAATCAAATACAATGCTTCTGATGCACCTCACAAACAAGCCATATTCCCACAATACAAATTCCCATGTGCGAAAGCTAAATATGGTCAAATCGCTGATGAATTAGGCTTAGGCGGTAAGAACGATGACGAAAAAGTTAAATTATTAATCAAAGCTATTGATAAATTGATGAAAGCTATCAACTTACCAAATTCTATTGAAGAATTTATCACTAAAGCTGGATTCACTAAAGAATACTGGAATGAACACCTTGACGAATTAGTTGAATTAGCATTCGACGACCAATGTACAGGTGCTAACCCAGCTTACCCATTGATGAAAGATATTAAACAAATCTACATCGATGCTTTCAATGGAGTAGTTTAATTATAAATTAACAAGTGGGCGCGGAATAACTTTGTTATTCCGCGCCTATTTTTAAAAGATACAAGGGGTTATTAATGAACATACCTGATAAGGTTATAAACCGTTTAACTTTATATCATTATATTTTAGATGAATATAATGATGAAGTTTCTGGATTTATCTCTAGCACTAAGATTGCTGAACTTTTAAATATAGATAATTCTCAAGTTAGAAAAGATATGAAGTATTTAAACAATACTGGCAAATGCCGTGTTGGTTATAACGTTAAAGAATTAAAACTTGCAATTGAACAAACTTTAGGGTTTCAAAAACCAAAAGATGCGTTTATTATTGGTGCAGGTAATTTAGGTTCTGCGCTTGTAAAATACGACAGTTTTTCTAATTATGGTTTGAATATTCTTGCCATGTTTGATAACGACCCTTTAAAAGTTGGTATGACTATTAACAACAAAGAGGTTTACCACATTAGCAAATTAGAAACTTTGGTTAACAGCATGAATGTAGATATTGCGATTTTAACTGTTCCTAGACAATTTGCTCAAGATACAGCTCTTTATTTAGCAAAAAGTGGTATTAAATATATTTGGAACTTTGTTCCTTGTATTTTAGATGTTCCGAGTGATGTTAAAGTTTGGAATGAAAATTTAATAGGTAATTTCTTGCAATTTACGCATAATAACATAGATAACGAATAATTTATTCGTAAGTTGTAAAGTTTATGCTACATACGGCTTGAAATACTTTTATGCTTGGGGCAAAATATAATATATGGCTATCAATTAGAGAAGATTTATAAATATAAAAAGGATAGATAAAAATGAATAACAACAGTCAAGCAATTCACTTAAAAAAAGAAATTTTAGTTGATATTATCAAAGCTTTTGATTCTGATAATTTCGCAGAAAATACAAGATTAATTCCTTATGATATGCGTCCAACAGGTGCTGACGTTCCTTATCGTTGCTGTATTTACAAAGAAAGAGCAATTCTAAAAGATAGAACAATTGCAGGTTTGGGTTTCCAAATTGAAGAAGATGATGAAAGAAAATCTTTAACGACTTATGCAAAGGAAGCTTTGGAAAGAACTGAAATTAATGATAAAAATTTGACTGTATTACAAAAAGCTTGCAAAGGTTGTGTAACTAGCCAAATCCATGTAACAGACTTGTGTCAAGGTTGTGTAGCAAGACC
>CALBKW010000045.1 GCA_937895785.1 uncultured Candidatus Melainabacteria bacterium
AATTCAGGGTGACAAAGGACTGAATATAAAATATAATGTCATTCTGAACTCGTTTCAGAATCGCATGGTTCTTCCTATGTGATTATGCAACCCTGAAATAAATTCAGGGTGACAAAGGACTGAATATAAAATATAATGTCATTCTGAACTCGTTTTAGAATTGCAAAGTTCTTCCTATGTGATTATGCGACCCTGAAATAAATTCAGGGTGACAAAGGACTGAATATAAAATATAATGTCATTCTGAACTCGTTTCAGAATCGCATGGTTCTTCCTATGCGATAATGTACCACTGAAATAAATTCACGGTGACATCATGTTATAGATTTGGATTTCGCCCCCACACAAACATTAATTACAGCTTTTCTTCAATCGATTTAATCTCAACATCAATATCTCGATTAATTACAGACTTAACCGAATGCGCTAAGTCATTTGATGAAGTAACCCAAAAAGTTGGAGATGAGGCAATTTTTGTTTCTACGCCGTCTTCTACCACCTTGATTACAACAGGGTCACCACCTGAATGTTTTGCTAAACCGTCTTTTAGGGCAACAAGTTCTTCGTATGGGATTTCTTCTTTTAATGAAATCATAAATATATTTGCATTATCAACAGGTTTTACATCATCAATAATGATATTTGGCTCGTCAGAACCCTCTCTATAACTAACTTTACCAGTAATAATAATCCTCATTTCAGGCTCCATAAAGCTATCAAATTGTCCTATTTTTTGGTGGAAACAAATAGCTTCAATTTTGCCTGTCAAATCTTCCATTGTAATTGTTTTCAAGAATTTTGAAGGGTCTTTTTTATATGGAATTTTTCTTGCACCTGTAACAAGCCCACAAAGAGTGACAACCTTGTCAGGTGGCAATTCTTTCACTTCTGTAATCTTATGCGACATCAAGAATTGCATCTTATCCATAATCGAAGACAGCGGATGAGATGATACATAGAATCCTAAAAACTCTTTTTCAAACCCTTGAAGTTCTTTATTTGAGTATTCTTCTTCTGAACCTGCAAGGTGGAACTTTGTTCCCGCAAAATCTTCGTTATCTTCTAAACCTGCAAAAAGGCTTGTTTGTCCTAATTCTTTTGCCTTAGCCTCTTTGTTTGCAGTATTTACAATGTATTCAAGGTTTTCCATTAATTGTTTTCTTGATTTTTCGAGATTTGAGAACGCACCTGACTTAATTAAGCCTTCCAAAACCCTTTTGTTTGTAGCTTTTGGATCAATACGTTTGCAGAAATCATAAATTGATGCAAACTCACCGTTTTCTTCACGCTCTTTGATAATCATTTCAACAACAACTTCACCTACTTGCTTGATTGAAGCTAAGCCAAAACGAATATCATCTCCGTCTGGCGCAAATTCTGCATAAGACTTGTTTATATCAGGTGGTAAAACTTGAATACCTTTTTTATTACATTCTTCAATGTATAATTGAGTTTTTTCTTGGTCATTTGAAACACTTGAAAGCAAGCAAGACATATACTCAACAGGATAATGACATTTCAAATATGCTGTTTGATATGCTACAAAGGCATAAGCTGCAGAGTGGCTTCGGTTGAAACAGTAAGATGCGAATTTTTCAATATCCTCAAACAAAGCGGTTGCATCTTTTGCAGCCATACCGTGACGAGCAGCACCTTCGATGAATTTACCTTTTTGCTTTTGCATTTCGTCGATTTTCTTTTTACCCATCATACGACGAACCATATCGGCTTGCCCCAGTGAGTAATCAGCTAGAACTTGGAATACCTGCATGATTTGTTCTTGGTATACGATAGTACCGTAAGTATCTTTCAATACTGGTTCTAAAGATGGGTGAGGGAATGTAATTGGCACACGTCCGTGTTTTCTATCTACGAACTTGTCAACCATGCCTGAATCCAATGGACCAGGGCGGAATAGAGCAACTAAAGCGCCTAAATCTTCAAATACGTCTGGTCTTAGACGTTTTACAAGGTTTTTCATACCTGCAGATTCAAGCTGGAACACACCATCAGTATCTCCAGCCATAAGCATTTGATATGTAGGCTTGTCGTCTAATGGAATGTGGTTAATATCTACATCAATTCCTTGACGTTTTTTTATTGCAGCCAAAGTTTTATAAATAGTTGTTAAGTTTCGTAAGCCCAAAAAGTCCATTTTTAAAAGGCTTAAAAACTCTGTTACTGCGTGTGGCGGATAACCTGTTTGAACAATACCATCCTTTGAAGGTCTTACTGGTAGAATTTGGTCTAACGGTTTTGGCGCAATGATTACACCCGCTGCGTGAGTACCTGTATTGTTTTTAATACCTTCAATACCGCGCGCTAAATCAATCCATTTTTTTACACCTACAGTTTTATTTTCAATTGGATCAATAACGATTTGCTCGTCGTTATCGTACATTACACGAAGCTCCATACCTTCTTGTAATGCATCGTCAATGTGTGTTTTAGGTTCTGACGGAATCAAACTTGCAATTCTGTTACTATCTGCAAACGGAATTTTCAAAATACGTGCAACACCTTTAACCGCAGCTTTTGCAGCATAAGTACCGAAGGTGATAATTTGACAAACTCTGTCGTCGCCGTATTTCTTAGTTACATAATCAATAACCTCGCCACGACGTTCGATACAAAAGTCGATATCAATATCGGGCATTGTAAAACGTTCTGGGTTCAAGAATCTTTCAAACAAGAGTTTATGTTCAATTGGGTCAAGGTCTGTAATTTCTAATGCGTATGCAACTACTGAACCTGCCGCAGAACCACGACCTGGACCTACTGGAATACCGTGCGTTTTTGCATAGTGAATAAAGTCCCAAGTAATTAAGAAATAAGCCGTAAAGCCCATATCTTCAATTACCTTCATTTCGTAATCAACACGCTCTTTTAATTCTTTAGAAATTCCGCCATAACGCTTTTTTAGACCTTCAATTACTAAATATTCAAAGTAACTTTCAGTTGTATGATTTGCAGGAACATCATACGCAGGAAGTTCGTCAAACTTACTAATCTTAATGTTGCATTTTTCAGCAACCTTTACTGTGTTTTCAATGCATCGGTCGAATGTTTCTTGATCTAACCAACTGAAAGACTCTCTCAATTGCTCTGGTGTTTTTACGTAAAATTCGTTACCTTCAAAGTGAAAACGGTTGGGATCGTCTTTATCAGAGTTTGTATTCATACACAATAAAGTATCGTGCATGTCTGCATCTTCTTTTTTTAGGTAGTGCGAGTCGTTTGTGATAACCATTTCTATGCCAAGTTCTTTGGCGATTGCAATAAGTTCAGGGTTAGTACGCTTTTGGTCTTCTAACCCATGGTCTTGAAGCTCTATATAATAATCTTCACCGAATAAATCTTTATAACGTTTAGCAACTTCTCGCGCTTTTTCAGGTTCTTTATGTAAAAGATTTTGTAAAACTTCACCACCCAAACAAGCTGAAAGACAGATTAAACCTTCATGATGCTCCTTCAAAAGTTCCCAATTGATACGCGGGTGCATATAAAACCCGTCACACCAAGCAACAGAGGTTAAACGAATGATATTTTGATACCCAATATTGTTTTTAGCAATTAACACTAAGTGATAACAAGGGTTGTTCATTCTGTCGCGCTCTTTTATGTCACCACTGTGAACATAAAATTCGCAACCTAATAGCGGTTTAAGCTTTTGTTCTCCGCTATATTTCATAATAGCAGTTTCGTAAAGCTCCATATCACCGTACATTACACCGTGGTCGGTAATTGCAACTGCAGGAAAACCGTTTTCCACACTAAACTTGCACAAATCGTTAATACGAATTGCGCCATCTAACAATGAATATTCGGTGTGTAAGTGTAAAGGTACGTAAGGAGTACTCATAATAAATTTAGTTTAACATGGTGACTAAACATTTTCAGTCATTATTAAAAATTATAAAGCGAAATTTTAAAGACCTACCCAAAGCAAAACAAAACCCTTTGTCATCCTGAATTTATTTAACAAAGAGAACAAATAAATGGCTTAAAAACCTAAAATAAAAGGTAATATCATTCTGGACTTGTTTCAGAATCTCATGTTCTTTAGACCCTGAACTAAATTCAGGGTGACATAATATTGAATGTCCTGTCATTTCGAATCTTACTTGCAAGACGTTACAGTTTCACTTAATACTTTTCCGTTAGGACATTTGCCAGAAGTATCAGCCTTTAGGTAATCCATATTGCCATTGTTTACAATCCATTCAGTGCAGAATCCTGATTGAAAACAATTACTTAATGAATTTGATGTCGCTTTTGGGTCTGGTCTTAATTCAGTTGGGGATGAATTTAATACAATAGTAAAAGAAAAAATATCTTTACCAAGCATAGACGGTCCTTTATTAGGTCCATCTATATCAAACAAAAATAGATAATCACCTGTTCCGTAAACAGCAGACATTGCTAATGACATACCATCAGCAAGTATAACTTTGTATCCTAAATCTGCGGAATCACCTGCTATTTGTGAAAAAATCAGAACATTATTACCTGTTTTGTCATAAAAATTCTTACCGATACAGCCTTTATTTTTATTCATACCGCAAGTTTTTGATATCTTCATAAATTCTGTTATACGTTCCCCCATACGATTAAACATATCTACGTCATTTGAAGCTAATTGTCGCCAATCATTAATTGGTCCATAAACCGCTTCTGCTCGTCCTATTGCATCACTAATATTTGAATATGCCTTCATAACTTTTGCAACTTTTTCTTTATCTGCTGTTGAAGAGTTCAAGTTTGGAATAGTAAGCGCTGCAACCACACCAATAATACCCATTACAATTAGGGTTTCAGCAAGTGTGAAAGCGAAGGCTTTTTTCAAACTTGTCATTCCGAACTTGTTTCGGAATCGCAATGTTTTTCCAATATAACCATGCGACCCTGAAACGAGTTCAGGGTGACAGAATGATTTTATTCTGCGCAATAAAAACATCAAATTAGACTTCATATCATCAAGTCTAAAAGTAGCGCTGCTACTAGTGTTTACCCCCCAGCAAAGTTGAGAGGTTTTATTTTCAATGTTTCCAGCCATATTCTTTCTCCATATTTTGTATTTAAGTATAATTTATTTTTTACGAAAAACACAAGAGATATCATCTCCTATTTTACATACTTATTATATCAAATTTTATTCCACATTTTGTCCGTGCTGAAACGTACGTAATTTTACGTACGTTATTTTACTTACACTGTCACCTTAAACTCACTCAAACCAATAGTTTTGTCCTAAAAATTCTTTAAGTGACAGGCTGGGCAAGGATTTTAGATTTTTAACAAAAAAAAGGTAAATGCTTATTTTTTTAGTACTTACCTTTAATTTTTTATATTCTATGGCTTTTTATACCCACATTTTGGACAAATTCCATTTTTCTCTAATGCAATACCGCATAAAGGACACCTTTCAATTAAATTTTTACGTACTTGATATTCCTCTGTTGCAGTATTTACGCCACTTACGAATGTAATTTTTGAAATATTTAACTTGTCTTTCAACAAATCGTAAACAATATCTATCATTCCCTCTGCTGTCATTGTTTCCTTGGTTACAACCAAACGACTCTCTGGATATGCAGTAGCCAACTCTGTTTTGAACGCTGGTCCTTTCATTTGATTTGTAGGCACACCGTTTTTTATACCTTGCTTTTCGTAAACTTCAAGCACGACAGGCAATAAAGGGTCATCTTCTCTTAAAATTAAGGCATGGTCAAAGTTTTGGAGAAGTTCCCAAGCTGTTTTTTTGATTTCATTACAAGGGAAAACCATATTAACGCCTTTATTTATGGTATCTTCCACTTCAATAGTCAAAATACCACTATGCCCATGAAGATATTGAGCCTCTCCTTTAAATCCATAAAATCTATGTGCATACTGCAATTCTAATGTCGCTACTGATTTCATATTCTCTCCTTTTTTATATGTTTTAAACTCCTACATGTTATTTACAATAAATTATTTTTTCATTATCTATCTGGGCAAATTAAAAAAAATAGGGCGAGTTTCGTTAAAACGAAACTCGCCCTAAATAATATCTGTTATACAAACTATGCTTGTTTAACAACCTTTTCAAGAGCTTCAAGAGCATCAGCAGGTAATTTATCAATACCATTCTTTTCTGTTTCTCTTGATTTTACGAATGCGATTCTGTCTTGCATACGAGCTTTGAATTGTTCAGCAAATTCTTTGTTGTCGAAAGAAGCATCAAAGCCTTCTATATCCATGATTTGGATATCATCCAAGTTACCCCATTTATGGAATTTAGCAGAACCTTCAACGATTGCTTCAATGATGCCCAAAGTGTGTTCTTTCTTAACTTTGTTGCCCATAAATTCACCTGTATTCAAGATGTAGCAATCAACACCGTCTTCGATTAAGTGTTTGAATCTGTCGTAATCCATTGATAGAGGGTAAACTCTGAATGGGTTAGCGTATGGTTCAACAACTAATGCGTTTGGATCAACGCCAGCAGCAAGTCTTTCTGCTGAAGTACGTTTTGTTGCAAGAGTTGCACCCATTGCAGCACCTAATGAAGCACCTGACAATTTAACTACAGGTGGAATTGTAGGGTCTTTCATCAACCAGAAGATAGCATTGATTGGTTGGTCAATTCTATCAACTCTGTTTGGTGACCATAATTTAGATTTTACAGCACGTCCGTTACCGTTTCTGATATCTTCTGTAACTGAGTATACAAGACCATCTTCCTTCATAATAGCACCAGCGTTTTGTTGAGTTAAGATGTACTTGTTATCTTCACAACCGATAGGGTAATCAGCAGTCTTATCAAAGTAAGCTGGTTCTAAAGCGATTGTGTATTTGTCTTTTGTATTGATGATGAATGCGTCATCGTGTAATACTGTAATATCGTATTTGCCATCGTGTTTAGCATGTGTAATTGTTGATTTACCTGAACCAGATAGACCGAATACAGCTACTTGGAATGATTTACCGCCGTCTAAGTTGTAACGTTTCATACCACCGTGGCAAGAAGCGTAACCATTACGAGCTGCAGAACCCCAAGCTAATGTTAATGTACCTTTTTTGTGTTCACCGAAGTATCTCATACCTAAGATAGCAGCACAGTTGTGTTCTGGGTCAAAGAAAGTTAAACCGTATGGGAAGTCAGGGTGTGACCAGTCAGGATCTGAGAATACGTAGATATCGCCTTCTGGAATTTCACGAGAATCAGCATACATTTTTTTGTATTCTTCGTTGAAGTATTGGAAGTTCAACATCCAAGAGTACATAATGTTTTCAAAACCTTCTGGAATCAATAAGTGAGCTTTAATCATAAAGTCTTTATCAAGACCAACAACAGTTTCGCAGTTGTACATTAATCTATCACGAGTACCATAAACTGCTTCACGGATTACAGGAAGTAATACTTTTAAGTCGCAGTTTGGTTCACCAACGATTTTTCTAGCTGCTGCACAACGTCCAACAACTGTACCATCATTGAATAATAATTGGTTAGCACCTGCTGGTAGACCGATTTTTTCAGGTTCATAAACAGGCATACCTGTTAATTCAATAGTACCACAGCTTTCTTGTGCCAATTCATAAGCTTCAGTTACATTTTCGATTTTTTCAACATTGTTGCCGAAAAATGGAGCTGTAATTGTAGCACGAGCTGCAGACATAAGTTTTTTCAATTCTTCTGAATTAGTAAAAAATTCTTTAGTTGTCATTTTTTATCTCCTTTTTTTACACAAATTTCAAAATTATTATATCACATTAACCACAAAGAGCTAATAAGATACCTGCGGCAACGGCAGAGCCGATTACACCTGCAACGTTAGGTCCCATAGCGTGCATTAACAAGAAGTTTTGAGGATTTGATTCCAAACCAACTTTGTTTACTACACGTGCTGCCATTGGAACGGCTGAAACACCAGCAGCACCAATAAGTGGGTTGACCTTGTTCTTTGGTGAAAATACGTTCATTAATTTACCAAATAATACACCTGAAGCTGTTGCGATTGAGAAAGCACACAAGCCTAAGAACAAGATACCTAATGTTTCTAAAGTTAAGAATTTATCTGCAGATAGTTTAGAACCAACTGACAAACCTAACAAGATTGTTACGATGTTGATAAATTCATTTTGTAATGTTTTTGATAATCTTTCTGTAACACCACATTGCATTACCAAGTTACCAAATGTCAAAGCACCTAATAATGGAGTTGCATCTGGTAAAAAGATTATACATAAGCCCAAAACTACGATTGGGAATAAGATTTTTTCACGTTTTGAAACATGTCTTAATTGTACCATTTCGATTTTACGTTCTGCTTCAGTAGTCAAAGCTTTCATAATTGGCGGTTGAATGATTGGAACTAAAGCCATATATGAATAAGCTGCAACCGCGATTGCACCTAATAAATCAGGAGCTAATCTTGAAGTTACGAAGATTGAAGTCGGACCATCAGCACCCCCAATGATACCGATAGAAGCAGCTTCTGCTAAACCGAAATCAAATCCAGCGTATTTTGCTAGTAATAATGCACCTAACAAAGCACCAAAGATACCAAATTGTGCTGCACCACCTAACAATGCTGTTTTAGGGTTAGCAATTAATGGACCAAAGTCAGTCATTGCACCAACACCCATAAAGATGAACAACGGGAACAAGCCACCGTCAATACCGATGTGATAAACAGTGTATAAGAATCCACCTGGTTCAGCGATTCCAGCTACTGGAATGTTTGCCAAAATACCACCAAAGCCGATTGGCAATAATAGTAATGGTTCATAGTTCTTTTTAATTGCTAAATATAATAGCAACAAGCAAACAGCAAACATGATAATGCAACCATACATGTGCAAGAAGTTTTCAACTCCGTTTACACCTTGTAGAGGCTCTTTTACCATATTAGCATAGCCTGTAATATCATTTAAACTTTTTAAACTTTCTAATAATTGCATTTTCTATACTCCTACTAGCTCAAAGTTACCAATAATTGACCTGGTGTAACTGTAGCACCTACGTCAACTCTAACTGAGCCAACTTTACCTGCACATGGAGCTTTGATTTCAGTTTCCATTTTCATCGCTTCCATTAAGATAAGTACATCGCCTTCTTCGACCATATCACCTTCTCTAGCGATAACTTTTAGAATAGCACCAGGTAGTGGAGATTTAACTTCAGTTGCTGCACCGTTTGAAGAACCTGCAGATGCAACTTCCTTCATACCTTCTGCAATTGAAACATCATAAGTTTTACCGTTAACTGTAGCTTTGTCGCCATCAATTTTAACAGCATATTCTTTACCATTAACAGTAACTGTAGCACCATTAGCGTAGTTACCTTTTGTAGCTTTTTGACCTTTATTAACTGCAACATGACCTTTACCTAACAAGAAGTCAATACCTTTGTCAGCATTACCGTCTTTGCAAGCTGCTGCGATGAATAAGTTTTCATCAGTTACAGGTAAACCTGCAGCTTTCAATCTTTCTTCTGCTGCTTTTAAGCCTTTTTCTGGGTCTTTTTCATTAATATCTACAACTTTTTCAGTTGTTGGTTGTAAACCAGTTTTTTCTTCTGCCCATTTAACTAATTCAGGATCAGGTTCACATGGAGTTTTTCCGAAGTAACCTAAAATCATCTTAGCATAACCTGGGTTAGCTTTTTCCCAAGGATGTTCAGAGATTGCATTCAAGAATGATTGTTGAGCGTAGAATTGAGATACTGGAGTAACTGAAGTACCAAAACCACCACGAGAAACAACTTCTTTCATATTTTCAATTAATTTAGGGAATTTGTCTAACATACCCATATCTTTTAATTGGTCAATTGTTGTAGCTGTTGCACCACCAGGAAGAGGAGCTTGGATAAGAATTGGGTTAACAGCTAAAGAAACTGGAGAAACATTGTAATCTTTCATACAATCTTTGAAGATTTCTTCTGTTTCCATAATTTTCTTAATATCTAAACCTAAATCATATTCTGTGCCTCTTAAAGCGTGCCACATAGAAATAATATCAGGTTGAGCTGTACCACCTGAAACAGGTTTCATTGATAAGTCGATACCATCTGCACCAGCATCTAACGCAGCTAAGTAGCAAGCTAAACCTGTACCTGCTGTTTCGTGAGAGTGGAATCTGATTGGCATATCTGCACCTAACATTTCACGAGCCATTTTAACTGTATCGTAAACTTTTCTTGGATGAGAAGTACCTGATGCATCTTTGAATGCTAATGAATCAAATGGAATACCAGCATCTAAGATATTTTTCAATACTTGTTTGTAAAATTCTACATCATGAGCACCTTCACAACCGTAAGGAAGTTCCATCATTGTAATTGTAACTTCGTGTTGCAAACCGTATTTTTTAATGCTGTTAGCTGAATCGATTAAGTTGTTTACATCGTTCAAAGCATCAAAGTTTCTAATCACGTTTACACCATGTTTTGCAAACATTTTTGCGTGTAAATCAATAACGTCACGTGGTTGAGAGTTTAAACCTACAACGTTAACACCACGTGCTAAAGATTGTAATTTGATATCTGGACCAACAGTTTCTCTGATTTTGTCCATAGTTTCAAAAGCATTTTCATTGCAGAAGAAAATAGGAGCTTGGAATCTAGCACCACCTGCAACCTCAAAATGTTTGATACCTGCATCTACGGCAGATTTCAAAGCTGGTAAAAAGTCTTCTACCAAAACTCTTGCGCCGAATACTGACTGGAAACCATCTCTAAAAGATGTATCCATAACATTGATTAATTTTTTTGACATTTCTTTTTATCCCTTTTAAATTTCTAATAAATATTACATGTTCATTTTTGCAACAGCAATAGCTACTGCAACGTCATCTTCAGTTGCTCTGTTAACTTTAACAGGGACAGCCTCTTCTGTAACTTCTGGCATAAATTTGTTAATAACGACAATAACTTTTGCCATTAAATTCATACAAACAACCAATAAAGTTAAGAATAAGAATACTACGCCCATACCGACAACTGTTATAATTAAACCGTTTTCTAGCATTATTCCTACCTCCATAAATTATTATAATACAAACATATAAATTAGTTACAAAAGTTACAAAAATAAAAATTTGAATTTACAAAAAATATAGTTATAATATAGTTATACTTAATTGGTGAGGATTGTATGAAAACAAGAAAAATAATAATATTAGCAATGTTAGTAGCGTTTTTTGTACCAACGATGGCACATGCCGCAATATTCAAAAAAGAGGAAGTAGTTGAGCAACAAGCACGCTCAAATTATCCACCTAAATATGACGATATATATTTGGAACAATTAAAAAAAGAATACAAAAAGATTAGTAGTGATGAAGTTATTTTAGTTGCACTAGATATGATGAAAAACACTACAGCAGATTTTTCAAGAAGAGCATTGATTGGATATAACTTAACTGATAGACCTGTAAAAATTCAATTTAAAGACTTAAGTCAAATTAAAGAGGATTACCAAAACTTTGATGCTCTAGGTTGGAAAAAGAAAAATCAATTGTATATTTTTATAAATCCTCGCCATGCAGATGCACCTCCAGCAGCACTTGCAGCACTGTTGGCTCACGAAGCATTGCACCAAGATGAATACAATTCTCTTGCTGAAGAAACTTATGCCTGGACAATGGAAGCTGCCGTTTGGAGTGAATTATTAGAAATTTATCCGGAACAAAACGACCGCCAACACCCTCTATTACAAAGAGAAAACACTCTTAAACAATTATTCAAAAAAG
>CALBKW010000046.1 GCA_937895785.1 uncultured Candidatus Melainabacteria bacterium
TCACGCGAAAATGGCAATTCCTGCTCTGGAATTGCCATTTCATATTTCAAACGTATAACTTTAGGTATAAAAGTATTGTCAATTTTTATATAGTTATCCAATGTTTTGATTTTATCTAAACATTCTTCAGCTTTGCCTTTTAATAATAATACAAGAGCTCGTCTCCAAGTTGTTATGTGGAGAGGTTCTTCGTTTGAATTAAGTAAAAGAACTTGTTGCATAAAAAGGCACTCATAATTATCTGTTACAATAGTAATATTCCACTTTTAATACTTGTTAAAACAGTAAAAAACGGAGATTGTAAACAATTTGTTACAATCTCCGCCAACTATCCTTTAATCAACTAAGATTAATTAGTCTTTTTTCATATCTTTTACGCTTAACGCGATTCTGTGTTCTTGTGGAGTGAATTTTTTGATTAAAACTTCAACTTCATCGCCAACTTTGTATAAGTTGAATGGGTTTGGATTTTCGCCCAACATTTCAGCGATTGGAAGTAATGCTTCAACTCCAGGGAAGATGTTAATGAAAGCGCCAAATGTAGCAACTTTATTAACAGTACCTTTTACAATTTGACCTTCTTCAAATTTACCTTCGATTTGTTGCCAAGGGTTTTCAGTCATACGTTTTAGAGATAAGCTGATTCTCTTTAATTCTTGGTCAATCTTGATAATTTTAACTTCGATTGAATCACCTAAAGCTAAAACATCTGATGGGTGTTTAATTCTTTGCCAAGAAATTTCAGAGATTGGTAATAAACCGTCGATGCCGTTGATGTCAACAAAGGCACCAAAATCTGTAATTCTTACAACGTTACCTTTTACAACCATATCTTCTTCTAATTTAGAAATTACATCGTCAACAACTTGGTTACGTTGTTCAGCAACTGCTAATCTTTGAGATAAGATTAATTTGTTTTTCTTTGGATCAGCTTCTAATACTTTAACTTCAATTTTTGTATCAACTAAGCCTTCAAATGGAGTTCCTGTTCTTAATTGGCTTGATGGAATGAAACCTTTTAAGTCAGCAACGTCAACTAAAACGCCACCTTTAACGATTGAAACAACCTTAGCAAGGATTGTGTCACCAACATTTTTAGCATCGTTCAATTGAGCCCAAGCTTGTGCATAAGCGATACGTTTTAATGATAATTGCATTGCATCATCATCGTTTTCTTCTTTTAATACATAAAATTCTCTAACATCGCCGATTTGTAATTTATCAGCTTCGTCTTGGTTGCCGATTTCTTTGTCTGGTAAGAAAGCTTCTGTTTTAGCGCCTTTTACGCTAACTAAGTAACCACCGTTTTCTCTTTTAATTACAGTACCTTCAACGATATCAGCTACTGTGTAAGTTTTAGATAGAGTTTCGTCTAATAACTTTTCAAACTCATCCATTTGTGCATTTGTCATTCCTGACCTCCTTCTATTTTTCTATATACTTTGTCAATTATATTCTGTGGAGTCGATGCCCCTGCTGTAATAGCAATGTTGTTAGATTCTTTTATTAAATCTTCATAGTCATCTAATTCATCATCTTTTTCAATGTGAATAGTGTTTGTTATTCCTGTTAAAATTTCAGCTAAATGCGTTGTATTTGCGCTCTTTTTAGACCCCACAACAATTACCAAATCGTTTGTTTGGGCAAGTTCTTTAGCTTCTGTTTGACGCATTTTGGTACTTTGGCATATTGTGTTAACAAGGTGCATTTCTTTTGAAATTGTAATCAAGTATGAAACAATTTTCTGCAATGTTTCAATGCGTTGAGTTGTTTGAACAACAACTCCAACTTTTTTATGAGCTTTAATTTGGTCTTCAACTTGTTTTAATTGCTCAATATCGCTAGCTACAAATACTTTGCTTGTAAATTGTTCTGCGTTTGCTTTAATAGCAATAACTTCTGGGTGATCAGCTTTGCCTACAATAACTACAAAATCACCTTCTTTGGCAAGTTGAATTGCTTGTTGTTGGACTTTTTTTACATCTAAACAAGTTAAATCAACTAACTCTAAACCACTATCTTGAATTTCTTTTATAACAGATGGTGATGCACCATGACTTCTGATTACACAAATGCCACTATCTGCTTCTGAAATATCATTTATTGTTTTTATTCCTAATTGTTCAAGCTCACTAATTACTTGTGAGTTATGAATTAACTCACCAAGTACGTAAACATTCTTATCTGGATTTTCTTCTTTTAGCTTTTTTACTGTTTCAACGGCTCTTTTTACTCCGTAGCAAAAACCTGCGTATTTAGCTAAAGTTATATTTTTTGACAAATAAATTGTCCTACTTTCATTAGACTAGAGAGATAAAACTCTCAGTAATACTATTAAAACATAAAAGTAGAAAATTTCAAGCAAAAAAAGAACCTCTTAGCAGAGGTTCCTTTTTTGCTTGATTTGCTGTTTTATTAAGCAGCTTTAGCTTCTGATTTTGGAGCTTCTTTAGCTGTTAATTCAGCATCTAACTCTTTTACTAAATCTTTTACCACTTCTTCAGTTGTTCTTCCGTTTTTAGGAATTTGGAATGCTGCAGCATTTTTGTGTCCACCGCCGTTATATTTTCTAGCGATTTCAGAAACATCGTGGCTACGACTTCTGATAGAAATTGCGGCAGCGCCACCAAATTCTGCTACTTTGAAACCAACTTCAACACCTTCAAGTTCAGGTAATCTACCACATACATTCTTTACTGCATCTTTACCTTCTTGAGCATAGCCTGCTGTTTTACAAGCTTTTTTAGCTGCTTTGATATCAGCATCTTCAATGATATATGCCACTTTGCCGCTATCAGAATATTGAATTTTATCTAATGCTAATTTTTCTGCATCAAGTACAACTTGAGGAGTGTTACCTAGTGCGTTTAGGTTAACTTCACGGTTATTTACGCCAGCTTTCATAAGTAATGCTGCATCTTCAAATGTAATTGCATCTTTTGCATATTTGAAACAACCAGTATCTGTTAGCATGCCTGTGTACATTGCATCTTTTGTTTCTTTACGCAAGTTTTCAGGTTTTAAGCCTAAAGGTTCAACAAATTGCATTGCAATTTCTGCGGCTGCAGGTAATGAATCATCAATTAGGTTTGCAGTTCTTGCAAACTTGTTGTTAAATACTTTACCGTATTTTTCATTGAATTCTTCTTTGTATGGGTGGTGATCAATTTTAAAATTATAGTTAGCTTTGTTAAATACACCCTTTCTGTAATCTGGTGCCATTAATTTTGTTTCAGAACAATCGCATGAAATAGCTAAATCATATTTGCCATATTTATTTGCTGCATCTTCAGCTTGTTCAGGTTTACCTGGTTTATGTACAATTACGTTAACATCAGGGTTTGTATTCAAATAGTCATAGTGTTTTGGAAATTTGTCGCCAAATACGAAAACATCAACTTTTTTACCAGTTGCTTGGTTAATCAAGTTTGCCATAGCAAATGTTGTACCAAAACTATCGCCATCAGGTGATGTGTGACCTGATACTGCAATTTTTTGAACTTTTGGATTCTTTATGATACTTGCCATTTTTTCAATGGTTTCTTTATTTTTAGCTTCTGGTGACCAGCCTGTAAATGAAACTGCTAATGAATTATTTTTTTGTTTAACAAGACTTCTGCCTAATGCGCTCATTTGATCTAGTGCATTATACTTTAATTCAGGCTTTATGTCTGCTTGCGCATTTTTTACAACAGGTGATTTTGTTGTGTATGTGTAACCATTAGTTCTTACTGCATTAATTGCATTAACGTTCATTTTTTAAACTCCAATGTTAAATAAATTGATACTGATATAAGAACCCTCAAAAAAAAATTTGCCCGCATGGCGGACAAATTTAATAAAATTTTTACAAATGTTAATATTGTAAAAAGTACAATATATCTAAAGAATTACCCAATTATTTTAATAAATCGTGGTATAAATCCATATATTTTTCTGCGCTTACTTTCCAACTAAAGTCTGTTGTCATAGCATTCTTTTGCATTTGTTCAAAGCCTTTAGGGTCATTTTTGTAAACGCCAATAGCGTAGTATAGAGCTTCTTTCATATCCCAGCCATTATAACGCCAGAATTTAAAACCATTAGCTACTTCTTTTGGTGTGCCTGTAACTGTGTCATCAAGTCCACCAGTTGCTCTAACAACTGGTAATGAACCATAACGCATTGCAATTAATTGGCTTAAACCACAAGGTTCAAATCTTGATGGCATTAAGAACATGTCAGAACCTGCATACATTAAGTTAGCAAGTTTTGCATTGTAACCAATTTCAGCTCTAATGTTAGGAGTGCTGTTTGATAACCAAATAAATAAATCTTCATAAGCTTTTGCGCCTGAACCTAAGAACACAAAATCTGCAGGCATATTCATTAATTCGTATTGTTCAGCTCTAATTAAATCAATACCTTTTTGGTCAACAAGTCTTGAAATTAAAGCTATTAACGGTCTTTCAGGATTGTATTCTAATCCAAAGTGTTCGCAAACAGCCTTTTTGTTTTCTTGTTTTCTTTTAATTGAACGTGCATCATAGTTTTTAATTAACGCTTTATCTTTTTTAGGATCAAATACTGAGTAATCAATTCCGTTTAAAATGCCATGAATTTTGTGTTGGTTCATTCTCAATGTATAATCCATGCCTTCGCCAAATTCTGGTGTTAAAATTTCTTGTGCGTATTTTGGTGAAACAACTAAAATAGCATCAGAATAGTTAATTGCACCTTTTACCCAGTTAACCATTCCATAATGTTCTAAGCCCCATTCGTTAAATACGATATCTTTTCTCATATTTGCAAAATCTAGGATATCTTCATGCCAAATACCTTGGTAAGCAAGGTTATGAATTTGGAAGACTGTTTTTGCTTGATTCCAGAACTCATCATATTTGTAATTTGCTTCAATAAACATTGGAATCATTGCAGTGTGCCAATCGTTAACATGAACGATATCAGCTTTAAAGTTTAATGCTTTTGCATATTCAAGTGTTGCAAGTGAGAAAGCAACGTATCTTTCGTGTTCATATCTAGTATCTAAGTATTTTGGATAAACTTCTTTGAAGCAACCAAAGTACCATTCGTTTTCAATAAAGAATACATTTATTTTTGTATCAGGTAATTTGCAGTAGTGAAGTTTGAATTTGTGACCTTGATTTCCAAATGTAATCCACATTTCAGAATCTGGGTATTCTTTTATACCAAATTTTTCCTTATCGATGCTACCGTGTAGTGGTGTAAAGATGGCAATTTCAGCTTTTTTTTCGATGTACTTAGGTAAACTACCCATAACATCAGCTAATCCACCAACTTTTGAGAATGGTGCAACTTCTGCGGCTGCAAATAATACTTTCATTTAAACCCCCTTATTTAAAATTTTAGTTTATATTTTTCAGCAATTTGTTTAGCTTGATTATAGCAGAAACTTGCTTGCGTGTCTTCTTTTTTAAGTTTTAACACTTTTGCATGTAATAATTTAAACAACATTAAGATGAACATGTTTGCATTTTGTTGCTTTTCTAATTCCACAATTGCATTTGTTATAAGGCCAAATGCAGTATTGATATCATTGTTTATTACAGCCATTTCTGCAATTGAGTACCACGCAAGGTATGTAATATTTTTTAATCCATTATTTTGTGAAGTTTCTAAAACGCTATTGTATATAGATGAAGCCTTTTTATAGCTTTCTAGTTTAAAGTATGAGCGTCCAATCATTAAATCACAGAAAAGCTCTAATTGATTTAAATTGTTTGCCTTTGCACCTAGTTTTGCGTGGTAAATTTTAATCGCAAATGCATTTGAATCTCCAGTTTTTCTTGAAAAAGCATCAATTGTGTTATACAAGAATTTTGCAAATTTTTCATCTTCATTAGGTTGTTGATTTATGTTGAAATTTACAGGTTTTCCATGTAAAAGATTATCAATTTCAACAAAGTATTTGTATGAGTCAGGTAAGTTGCCTAAAACTTTTTCTGCAACTTCACAGAATTGGAATGTATTAGTTTTAAATTGTAATATTTTTGCAAAAATTATATAGCCTGCAGCATCAACCAATAAATCTCTAAATTGTTTATCAGAAATAGTTTTTGGTTTTACTGTTTCTAATGAATTTGTTGCTAGGATACCAAATAATTCGTCACCCAATGAGATGCAGTCTTCTAAGTCGCCAACATTAAATAAAATTTCAATTTTGATTAGTGAAATTAAGAAAGCAGTTATACTAAAATCAGAACTTTGTGGATTTATTCCTGAATTTTCAAGTCTTGATAATATTTTGTGTGACATTAATAATGCGTGAGTGTAATTACCAGAAATTAAACAACCTTGCATTATTTTATTGCATAGATTAATAACTTTCTTGTCTTGTAAATCCTTTTCGAGATTGTCCAAAATTGTTTGAGTAATATTTTCAATCTTTTCAGGAGTGTATTTATATAGTAGGTTTGCGATATTTTCGTAAACTTCCATTTTGTATTCTTCAATTGATTTAACTGAAGTATCATTAATGTTGTTATCTAATAGTTTTAAGAAGCGTAAGCTACAATTTAGATATGCACTAAAATCACCTAATGAACGGTTAATATTTGAAAGATTTTCCCATTGTACAAACTCATTCTTACTACTTTCTACAAGTGAGTATAATTTTGCAAGAACTGGGTGTGCAGCGTTTTCTTTGAAGCAATACATTACTAAATAATTAGCAATAGCTCGTTTTTCTTCAAAAGTCATAAGATTTATAATATTTTCATAATATAAATTATAGTTTTGAACTTGAATTACGCCGTTATTATTGTAGATGAATCCTTTGTTGTCTAACAATTGTAAATAGTCATCAGTTTGAGGATGATTGAATAATTTTACAGATTTTAAATCTAACTGAGGACCGATTAATAACAAACTCGCAAAAAATTTAAATAAGTTTTCATCTAATGATTTAATAAACAATAGACGTTTTTGTATTAATTCATCAAGTGTTGTTGGAAATACAACAGTTTGAGTGTTTTTAATTTCAAAAGAACCTTTTTTTACTTCAAAAACGCCTAAATCCATCAAATGTAGCAAAGCTTGCATAAAATACATTTGCGAACCCCTAGTGTTTTTAGAAATTTTTTGCATATAGAAAGAGTCTAAAATATTTTTGCAAAGTGTTGCGTTACCTTCTATAAGTGTTTTTATTGGAGTCGGTTTTAATGTTATTTCTGTATATTCTTGCTTTCTTAACAAGAAGTGAGCAGGTTTATGTAAGCTAAAGTCTTTGCTTGCAAACATTAAATAGCTTATATCATATTGGTCAAATTTCTTCAATAGGGTTTGGAATAACTCAAAAGAAGTATCGTCCATTTTTTCAATATCTTCAATGAAAATTAAGGTATTTTTCATTTTTGAAATAAGTGTTTCAAAAATTTCAAAAAGTCCATATCTAACATCTTCAGGATGTGGAAATTCTCT
>CALBKW010000047.1 GCA_937895785.1 uncultured Candidatus Melainabacteria bacterium
TGGAATGGTTCTAATTGAACTACCTCCGCAAGCTGCGGTTTGCCATCACATCGACAGATATTGATTATTCAATTGTTAAACTTTTTTGTGATGGAATGGTTCTAATTGAACTACCTCCGCAAGCTGCGGTTTGCCATCACATCGACTTGGTATATTAGTTATTTAATTGTTATTTTTTTTCAGTGATGTAATGGTTCTAATTGAACTACCTTCGCAAGCTGCGGTTTGCCATCACATCGACAAAAATTATAGTCTTGTAATTATTTTTGTATATTTATAATTATACACCATATCTTGAAAAATATATAAATACATATTATAATGTTATTTATAATTACACTATCACACTAACCAAAGAGGTATAAATATGCAAAGACTTTTAGCAAGCGTGCTAGCTTTCTTAATGGTGGCTTTTAATTTTCTACCTGTTTTAGCTGCACCAAACTCAATTAATGATGTGAAATCTAATTATTGGGCATCAAAAGAAATTAATTTCGTTGTAAAAAACTCAATTATGACACTTGATGACAAAGGGTATTTTAATCCTGATGCGACAATGACACGTGTTGCATTTGTACATTCTTTGTTAAAAGTTTTGTCAAATGAAAATTTGAATGTAAAAATTAAGAATTGTTTTACTGACGTGAACAAAAATGACGGCTACTATGCTGATGTTCTTCGTTCTCAACAGTTAGGTTTAGTTTATGGATATCCTGACAAAACATTTAAACCAAATAGAAATTTAACTAAAGCAGAAACAACTTCAATTATTAGTCATATTACACAGGACAGAACTGCTGAGGCATTAATCTTAAAAGGCTTTGAAGACTATACTGCAATCCCATCTTGGGCTACAAATGCTTATGCAAAAACAATTTCTTATGGTTTATATATTAATCACCCAAATATTAAAAAATTAGAACCAAATAGAAATTTAACAAGAGCAGAAGCTGCAGTTTTATTGTACAAGCTATATCAAAAGATTAATCTAGTAAAACCTCAGTACAAGAGTGCAAAAGAAACTATCTCTAATGTTGAACACTTAGAAGTTTCAAAAAAAGCTCCTAACAATGAAGTTAAAGTTACTAATTTAAGAAAAATTATTATGAAAGATAACGTGTTGAGAATTGCTTTCGACCAAAAATATTGGTCAAAAAAATCTCACGTCGGTGATTGCGTTAACTTTGTGTTCAAGGAAGGCGTATACACAACAGAAGGAACACTTGTAATCCCTGCAAGCACATACATCACTGGTGAAGTAATCTCAATTCAAAAGCCTCAATGGTTTAACAAAAATGCTCGAGTTGGCGTTAAATTCAGAACAATGGTTCTTCCAAGTGGTAAAACGTACGCAATAGACGCTGATCCATTTACAAAAGACAGAAAACTTAAAGAAGGTCCTTGGATGACTTTCGGCAAAGTTCTAAGTTGGACAGTAGGTCTTGGCGCAGTTGGTACAGGCGCTGGTATTGGTTTTGGTTTTATTCCAAATCCAGCTAAATTAGGTACAGGTATTGCAATCGGTACACCAATTGGTTGCTCTGTAGGTCTTGTACTAGGTCTAGTTACTCCAGGGTTGCACTACAAAGCTAAAAAAGGTGAAAATATCTTGATTATCTTAAATGATGATACAAGTGTTTGGAATCAATAACAGAAAAATTATTAAAAAAGAGGCGGATTGCTGAAAGCAATCCGCCTCTTTTTTTGTGTTGCATAATATTAAATAATGTACAAATATGTAATTTTATATATAATGAAATTAATGGGTAAGTTCCCTTATCACTTCCACCAACACACGTGTAGCTAAGAAATGAGTGGAAAGGAGGTGATAATATGAAGATGGTAATAATTAAAGCTGCCATAATTGCAGTTATAGCAGCCTTAAAAATTTTATTACTTGTCTTATAGGGAGCTAAGCAAGTCCTAGAGAAACTGAACTTCTTTAGGGCTTGTCCCTATGTCTACATTATTTACTATAATTCACTTTTTGTCAACCCTTCTCAAGCTACATAAAAATCTCTAATTCTTTATTTATACTCTGTTGGCTAACTTTTATTTTGCCTAGTTGGATATAGTATTTTTTCTTGTGACAAATAACATGGAAAGTGTAAAAAATAATTTGAAATGTTTAGAAGGAGAAACTTATGAAAAAATTATTAATGGCGTTATCTTTAACAATGGCTTTGGCTACAGGTGGTGCTGTAATGGCATCGGATTGTGGTTGTCCAGTTCCAAAAAATGACTGTGGTTGCCAACCAAAGTGTGAAAAATCTTGTAACAAGCCAACTTGTGAAGAGTGTGCAGAAAGTGCAAAACGTTGTTATTCAGACTGTCGTGACCAAAAACGTGAAGAAATTTATTGCCGTTTAAATTTGGATACTTGCCAAAGAGAACAAGCAATGGAAATTGAAGACAGATATGATGGCGATTTAGACTGTATTCAAGATAAGATAAAAGCTGACCATAAATGTTTATGTAAAACTTTAAGTGCTTCTTGTTTGGATAAATCAGCAGTAAGAGATGCTGAAAGAACTTTGAAACAAGACGTTAAAGATTTGAAAGCAAAATTTAAATGTATGGACAAAGACTTTAAAGCAATCTTAAAATGTGACCAAAAAGCAGATTACAGAACAATAAAAAGAGAATTAAGATACAAAGCAAAACACGCAATGAAATTCTGCTGTAAATGCGAAAAATAGGTTAATTTTAAATACTTAAACGCTCATGAGGGCGAGGCTTACAGCCTCGCCCTCAATTGTTAACAAATGTTAAATTACTTAAAACAAAAATAGCAATTTTTTTACAAAAAATAACTTAAATAAGTATAAGGATATTGAAGAAAGTATTATGACAACAGGATTAACAACAACAACTAATTTCATAGCTCAAAAAATTGACAAGAATATGATTGATTCTGTAACAAATGCTATTTTTCAAAGAGCTGCTTCAAAAGCAGGACAAGCCGTAGAAACATCTGCAAACAATAACGTATATAACACAGCAAATTATAGACAAACTGTTCAAAATGATGTAATGACAGAAGCAAGAAAATCATTACAAGCATCAGTTAATCCATTTGCTGAAGGTATTTTTAAATCACAAAGTTCTCAAGCTACATCAGCAGCAAACGCAACAGTAAATACAAATGAAGCTCAACAAGCTGGTGCAAGCGCAATTGCACAGAATGCTGTAAGACCAACAACTCGTTCAAGAGTTACAAACTCAATGGCTTTACAAAACAGTATGTTCACATCAGGCATTCGTGAATCAATGATGATTCAAGCAAAAGAGCAAATGGTTAATAATACAAACTTAATGTCTAGATTGCAATTTTTGAATGCAAAAACAGCGGTAAATACATACCCTGCAAAGCAATTCTAATAACAAAGATTTTATACTCTCTCTCTTAATATCCTCGTGTTTATTTAATGTCTGCCAATTCTATTGACAGACTTTTTATTATCCTTCTTTTTTAATACTTGCAGTAATTGCATCTAAAATACGCTTAACTTCAACTACTTCAATACCTTTAAACTTTTCTTTTATGTTATTTGAAGCAGGCACGATTGCACGCTTAAAACCTAGTTTTTGAGCTTCATAGATACGTTTTTCAAGGTCATTTACTGGGCGAATTTCTCCTGATAATCCGATTTCGCCGATAAGAACTGTTTTCATGTCTGCAGTAATATCGTTTAGGCAAGTTGTAATTGCTATTGCGATACCCAAATCGGCTGCGGGTTCTGATATATCAATTCCGCCGATAACGTTTACGTAAACATCTTGTTTTGAAAGATTTAAACCGACACGTTTTTCAAGTACAGCAAGGATTTGCAAAACTCTTGATGTATCAACACCATTTGTTACACGTCTTGGACTTGGATAAGGTGTTACACCTACAAGCGCTTGAATTTCAAGTAACAAAGGTCTTGTACCTTCATTTGTAACGATAATTACGCTTCCTGGGGTTGCGACGTGATTTTCATTTAAGAAGATTTCGCTAGGGTTTGTAATTTCAACAAGTCCGCTTGAATGCATGTCGAACATTCCGACCTCAGAAGTTGTCCCGAAACGATTTTTTACGGCTCTAAGCATTCTGTAAGACTTGTATTTGTCTCCTTCAAATTGAATAACAGCATCAACCATGTGTTCCAAAACCTTTGGACCTGCGATATTTCCTTCTTTTGTAACATGTCCGATAACGGTTATGGTAATATTTTCGCTTTTTGCAATTTGCATTAAAGTGTTGCAACATTCGCGAACTTGGCTCACACTTCCTGCAGATGATGAAATGTTTTCAGTGTAAATAGATTGAATACTGTCAATTACAAGCACATCAGGTTTTAAGTCCTTAAGTTGCGCTCTTATAAGCTCCAAATTTGTTTGCGGATAGATGTATAGGTTATCCGTGTGAATACCTAATCTTTCAGCTCTAAGCTTTACTTGGCTTGCAGATTCTTCTGCTGATGTATATAAAACTTTTTTGTTCTGTTTGCAAAGTTCACCGCTTGTTTGCAAAATTAATGTTGATTTACCAATCCCAGGGTCACCTGCAAGTAAAACCAATGAGCCTTGTACAAGACCACCGCCAAGTACGCGGTCAAATTCCGAGATGTTTGTGCTCACTCTAACGCTATCGTCAAGTGTAATTTCATTAATAAGTTTTGGCTTTTCAGTGTTCAAAAAGTCTGCAACAGCAGTGCTTGAAGTCGTTTTTGTTTCAACTTCTTCCACAATTGAACCCCAAGCTCCACATTCAGGACATTTGCCTAAATAACCAGCGGTTTCATAGCCACATTCTTGGCAGACATATTTTGATTTAACCTTTGCTTTTGCCATAGCCTTATTATAAGCTAAACATTCAAGAATTTACACAAACGCTTAACTAATTTTTTCATAAAATCAGTCTGATTAATTTGAATGTCGCGGTAATATTGGTTGTAGTTTTTGATAATATTTTTTGGCAACTCGTTGCCTTGCTCTAAAATTCTTGCAAGTTGTTCAAGATAGCTGTCTTGAGCATCTTTGTAATTCAAATCTCGACGGCGCAAATCCTCATCAGCTTCTCGGTGAACGAGTGCATGATAAGCGCTTTTAATTGAAGGGTCAGAAGCATCATGCGGAAATCTTTTAATCGCTTCACGCACAATAATCCTATCGGTTAGGACTTGAATAATAAGTCTGCCGATATACTTTCGAGCTTCAATTGTATTTTGAAATTCAACCATTTTAAGATGTTAAAACTAAACTAATTCAAGACATTCAGCTTCGATAAATCTAATCATTTTAGCTGTATCGTTGTCAAAGAATTGTCGAGAAAGTTCTTTAATAGCTGAATTAGCCATTTCATCTTTATCCATAACAGTTTTGTAGAAGAATTTTTTACCAGCTCTATATCTTACTAATAAGTCTTTAGAACTTAATCTGTCCATTACGGTTTTTACAGTTGTGTAAGCTCTATCTAAGCCATTTTCTGACATGTTATCAACAACATCTTTAACTGAGATGTTCATGTCTTCATCAATTGCTTGTAATTTCCAGATTGAATTTAAAATTTCAAATTCTAATGTTCCTAATGACATTTGTAAACCCCTTCATATATTATACTCTAAAAATTTCTATTACAATGATAATAGAAAACAGATATAAAATCAAGAGATTTGTAACATTTATTATTAATTGAAGTCCATAACGCCTTCAATAGGTTCTCCCAAATAGATTACACGTCCGTAACTTCTTCTGTCATTAGAAGATGCTGTTGGCTTTTTATAATCAGAACGAGTGTAAAAAGTTGAACCGTTGTTGTCAAAATATTTAGTCTTAACTGGTTTTTTGCCAGTATTATTCATGAAAAACATAGGCGAACATGCAGCACAAAATGCAGAAAATGTCACAAAACCAATAATTACTTTAGCAATTTTGTCTTTCATAGGCACTCACTTTTTTCATGGTATAGCTAGTCGGGGTGGGAATCTCTCCTAATATCTATATGCCCATGAGCTAACACTTTTAAACTAACCCGTTAGTAGTATTTTTAAAATAACTCTTTAGAACAAATTTCTATTAAAAAATACGCAAAAAAAAGCCCGTATTCTTTTGAATCCAGGCACATGTTTTGATAAAACATTTTAAAAGGTAGGTAGTGTAAGTGTGAGTTAGTTAGGTAGTTAGTGTGTGTGTATGTTAAAAACTTTGTTAAAAACTCTCTCTTAATAAATAAACTAATTAAGTTTTAAATCTATTTTGTTATTAAATGCAACCATGTTCATATACGAGAACAACATATCTGAACGGTCTTGAAACTCAGGTTGCGGATTAATATCTGCATTTTCATTCAATCTTGAATTTGTGTTGCCAACATTTGTGTTTAATTTTAATTCTTGAATAGCCATACTCTAACGCCTCATAATCTCTTTATCACTCTTACTCCTATATAAAGTATTTTCAAAATGTTGGATTTCAGCATGTCTAAATTTTGTTACATTTGTTCACAAAGGGCTGAAAACCATGATTAAAAGGCAATTTTCATGGTTTTGATGTTTTTATATAAGTAAGTAATAATAAATTTTTGGTAAAAATGGTTAACGGTATTAATTCACAATCAAATATTTATGCATTGAAAGATTTAATCAATCTTGCAAAATACGCTAATGGCGTACCTTTGACTGATGATGCAACAAAATTAACTGTTAGCCAAGTATCTTCATACCCAACAATGATGTGTTTGTATGAAGGTTACGAATGGGTAAAAGATAACAAAGGTCAATATAAACAAGCATTTAAAGCTGTTACTGACAACGGTAAAACAGCTCATGATATTTTAAAACAACATGGTGCAAAAGGTGTTTTCAGAGTTGCAGATGCAAAGGAAATTTTAGCAAATATTCCTGAAGCAGAAGCTTTAAAAACTTTATCAACTCAAACTCAAGATTTATACAAAAATGCTCAAAAATTAGCAGAAGCAGTTAAAGCAAATCCTTCAAACAAAGATATTGCAAAACAAGCTTCTCAAATGATGGCAAAAGCAAACGCTGCATCTTATGCTGAAATGGCAAAAGGTACAGGTTGGTATCAAAAATTCAAAAATGCAACAGGTATTACAAAAGTTGGTCAAGCAACTCGTAATATGGCTGCAAAATCTTCAACTTTCAAAACTTGCTTAGATGCGTACAATAACGAATCTGGTAATGCAATGTTAGTTATGGAAGGTGCAACAGAAACAATCTTTACTGTAATCCCAACATTCAGAAAATTAGGTTTCAAACGTGGTATGAAACAATTAGGACGTTCTACAGCTAGAGTGTTCTCATCAGTAGCAGGTTGGGTAGCTGGTTCAGCAGTTGGCTCAAAAATCGGTGAAGTTGTTGGTTCATTAGTAGGTAATACAAAAGTTGGCGCTGTAGTTGGTGCTATCGCTGGCAGAGTTGGTTCTTATATGGCTGGTACAGTTGGTCAACATTATGCAAATAAAGCTATAACAAAAGTTTTAGGCAAAAACGAATTAGAAAAGGCTCAAGAAGAAGATTGCGTAAAAATTGCTCAAGCAGCACAAGAAGATCCAGAAGTATTTGATGCATTAATTCAACAAGCTGCAGAAAGATTAGTAAACGAAGGCGAAGATACAGCCGAATCAAAAGCAGTTAACCAAGTTTTAAGAAACTTAGTAGCTCAAAAAGATGCAGCAGCTCCTCAAGAATCAAGAATGAT
>CALBKW010000048.1 GCA_937895785.1 uncultured Candidatus Melainabacteria bacterium
GCAAGGTTATTTTCAATTACATCTCGTATGAATGATATTGAGTTACGCTCTCAACAAATTTCTAATACAAAAATCAGACTTGCAGATGAGTCAGAACAAGTTGCAAATGATTATAACAAAGCATTGAATGCAACAAAATTGACATATACTGATTATTCATCAGGACAAGCAAAAACAGTTGATTTAACACCAAAGAACTTATCAAACTATGGTTTGTGTTTAGTTCAGCGTTCAGATAATTCTGTATTCAGTGGGGATGTTACTCCTGCTCAAATGTATGAAATGATTGAGTCTGGACAATTCTTCCTTGCGAAAGCTGGTCAAACAACTACAACAGCTCCAACATTAAATAATTCACAAGATTTACAGGTTATAAATAAATTTAATCAAGCAAATAACATCAATGATATAAGCAAAACTGCAAGATTTACAGAAGTTAGCAGTGATTTGATTATAAATGATGTAAATAACTGCAAAAAAGCTCCAAGTTTTGACTTTTGGGATGAAGTTGATTTTGAAGATACGCCATTAAAGACATACTTACAAAATCCAGAAGAAGTTTCTGTTTCTGGAAATACATTCCTTTCAATTCAATCTGACGATACAAACTTAGCTAAAGCAGAAGCTGAGTACAATGCTAAGACTGCTAAAATAAATTCAAAAGAAAAGAAATTAGACCAACAAATGAAAGAAATGGATACAGAACATAATGCATTAAAAACTGAATACGATTCAGTAAAATCATTAATAAGCGACAATATCAGTAAATCATTCCAATTATTCTCATAATTTTGGAAATGTATATAACTATTTTAGAACGCAAGAGGGCCTTATTTAGGGCTCTCTTATATTTTTGTAAACAAATGTAACGAAACGGCTCTAAAAGCTAAAGTTTACATGCATTTGGACCGATATATACCATGTAAAGGGAAATAAAAAACGGAAACATAAGGAGTACGCACTATGGGAATGGCAGCATCACAAGCAAGATTATTAAGTATCACAGCAAGAATGACAGACGTTGAGTATAAATCTCAACAAATTTCAAATACAAAAATCAGATTAGCAGATGAATCAGAAGAAGTAGCACAAGCATATACAACAGCATTAAACAAACAAAAATTGACATACACAAACTGGACAAATGGTTCATTGCAAACAGTATCATTAACACCAGCAGTGTTATCACAATTAGGATTATCATTGGTAAGATCATCAGATAACAAAAATGTGTCACCATCAATCTTAAATCCAAACTTTGATGCAAATCAACCAGAATCAACAACAAACCAAAAATATATAGCAAATCCAGATAAAGAAGCAATGTCAGCAGACATTTCAGCATCAGATTTGTATGAAATGATCCAATCAGGTCAATTCTATTTACAATCAACAACAGAAACAGATGAAAATGGAAACTTAAAACGCGTATCAGTAGATGGTACAAACAAATTGGCAATAGCATCAGATACAACAGAATTGGCAAAAGCAGAAGCAGAATATAATGCAAAGACAGCAAAAATCAATAATAAAGAAAAATTATTAGATAATGACTTAAAAGCATTAGATACAGAACACAATGCATTAAAAACCGAATATGATTCAGTAAAATCATTAATCGGAGATAACATTAGCAAATCATTCAACTTATTCTCATAATAGTTGAAGAAACCCAAAGAATTTCCTTATTTCCTTCCCTATACACAAAATTTCCAAGCCACCAACAAGGTGGCTTTTTTTTGATAAAAATTACCGCCGTTTCATTTGAAACGGCGGTAATTTTTATCAAGTTTTTTAGTATAACTCTTCCAATGCTGCAATTTTCATCGTTTGAACATCAGGAGTTTTTCCTGTCCATATTTCAAGAGCCTTTGCACCCTGATATATTAGCATGTCTAAACCAGAAACTGTTTCTAACCCAAGAGCTTCAGCTTCTTTTAGTAACAATGTCTTCATTGGGTTATAAATAACATCATAAACAATAGCCTCTTTTGGAAGTTGCTCTAAAGACATTTTAGTTATAGGCATCATGTCCATTGAATTTCCACGCATGCCAACAGGTGTACAGTTAACCAAAATAGAAACCTCTGACAAGTCACGAATGTTTTGCAATTGATAATTATTGAATGTGATTTCTGGGAATGAACCTCTCATTGAGTTAATCATAGCTGATGAGTTAATAATGTTTCTTGAATAATAATTAACAACTTTTACACCAGCTTGGATAAGTCCAACTGTTGCCGCTCTTGAAGCTCCACCTGTCCCGATTATTCCTGCAGTTTTTCCGTCTAGTCTTGCTGGATTTGGGATTGCGGCTCTAAATCCATAAATATCAGTATTATATCCTTTAAAACTTTTATCAGGCATAATTTTTACTGTATTTGCACAGCCTGCAATATTCGCAGTTTCATCAATTTCGTCTAGAAAAAGTGAAATTGGGACTTTTAAAGGAATTGTTACATTAAAACCGTCGTAATTGTTTACTTTTAATGATTTTACACGGTTAATTAACTCATCTGGAGGTGTTTCGAGGATATCATAAGAACCTGTTTCTCCAATACTTTTAAAGCCTGCTTGCTGAATAACAGCAGACATTGAGTGTCCTAAAGGATATCCAATTAATCCTAGTTTATACATTTTCAAGCTCCTTTGAATATTTGCATGTTTTTGACGAACATTCAATGAAAGTCCCTTTTTTCAATACTTTTTTGACAAGTAGTGAGCCACAATCTGGACAAACATCGCCTGTTGGCTCATTCCATAAAACAAAGTCACAATCTGGATATTTGTTACAGCCATAGAAAATTTTGCCATATTTTGATTTTCTTTGTACAATCTCGCCACCACATTTAGGACATTTTACGCCTGTTGATACAACAACACGTTTTCTGTTTTTGCACTCAGCATTTGTACATTCCATGTATTTGCCATATGGTCCAACCTTGTAAATCATATCAGAACCGCATTTTTCGCATTTTTCTTCGCAAACTTCAGGTTCTTGTTGTGCACTTTCTTGAGTTGCATTAAGTGGCATCATTGTTTTACATTCAGGATAACCTGAACAACCTAAGAATTGGGAACCAAAACGGCTAGTTCTTACAACCATTGGTTTTCCGCAGTTAGGACATTTTATGTCACTTTCAATATTAATTCTTTCCATGTTTTGTTTGGCATCGGCAACGATTTTTACAAATGGGTCATAAAATTCTTTCAAAACTTTGTCCCATTTAGCTTTCTTCTCTGCAATTTCATCAAGTTTGTTTTCCATACCTGCCGTAAAATCATAGTCCATTACATCTTTGAAGTGTTCGACAAGTTGTTTAGATACTGTACGTCCTAACAATGTTGGTGCTAAAGCTTTTTCTATTTTTTCAACGTAACCTTTTGTTTGAATTTTGGTAATAATAGGTGCGTATGTAGATGGACGACCAATTCCGTGTTCTTCTAAAGCCTTAACTAAAGAAGCTTCGCTATATCTTGGAGGTGGTTGCGTAAAGTGTTGTTTGGGATTGATTTTGTTACGTTTTAGTACATCACCCTTTTTCATTTCAGGAATTGATTTTTTAGTATCGTCATCTTCTTCTGAATAAAGTTTTAAGAATCCGTCAAAAATAATTGAGCTTGTTCCAGCTTTAAACGTGTAATCACCAGCTTTAATGTCAATTGAAGTATTTGCTATTGAAGCATTTTGCATTTGAGATGACATAAATCTATCCCAAATAAGTTTGTACAAGCGGTATTGTTCTGATGTTAAGTAAGATTTTATACTTTGTGGTGTACGGCTAGGGTAAGACGGACGGATTGCTTCGTGGGCATCTTGTACGTTCTTTTTACCAGCTTTTACGTAATCATTTGGTTTTTCTGGATAGTATTTTTCACCATAATTTTCAACAATAAAATCTTTTGCTGCAACTTGTGCGTCATCAGAAATACGAACAGAGTCCGTTCTCATGTATGTAATTAAACCGACAGCACCGTCAGAACCCAGTTCAATACCTTCATAAAGCTTTTGTGCGATTTGCATTGTCTTTGCGACGCCATAACCTAATTTTGATGAAGCTTCACGTTGAAGTGTTGAAGTTATAAATGGTGGTGATGGTTTTCTTGTTGTTTCACGTTTTGTAATTTTATCAACCACAAATTCTGTTGATTTATCATTTAAATATTCAACGACTTTATTAGAGTCTTCTTCGTTTTTAAGGTCAATTTTTTTGTCTAAATATTTTTGCAATTCTGCTTCAAAAGTGGCGTTTTCTTTTTGTAATTCAGCAGAAATTGTCCAATATTCAACAGGTTTGAATGCTTCTATTTCATCTTCTCTTTCGCAAATCATTCTAAGAGCAACTGATTGAACACGACCTGCAGAAAGGTGATTATTTCTTAATTTTTCCCATAAGACTGGGCTAATTTTGTAACCTACAAGACGGTCTAAAATTTGTCGTGTTTGTTGAGCTTTCACTCTGTCGTTGTCAATTTCTCTTGGGTGTTCAACAGCATATTTTACTGCTTTTGGTGTGATTTCATTAAATTCAATACGTTGAATTTTGTCATCATCTACTTTTAACACTTGTCTTACATGCCATGCGATTGCTTCTCCTTCACGGTCGGGATCGGAAGCTAGATAAACTTTTGCACATTTTTTTGCAATTTCATTTAACTTGTCAACAACCTTTTTCTTTTCTGGAATAACAACGAAACTTGGCTCAAAATTGTTTGCCACATCAAAACCTAATACGTTTTTAGGAAAATCTCTAATATGTCCAAAACTTGCTTCAATAGTGTAGTTATCGCCTAAAATCTTTTTTATAGTTTTTGATTTTGCAGGAGATTCCACGATTACTAGTGCTTTACCTTCTTTTTCTGCACTTTTTTTAGTTGAAGTTTTAGCTTTTGTTTCTTTTTTCTCTTTAGTTGCTGTTCTTGGCATTTTATTAAACCTTTGTATATCTATCGCCTTCTACTTGTTTTATTATGCCTTTAAGCTCCAATGTTGTCAAGTTAGTCAACAAGTCGTCAGTTGATAGTTTTGTTTCATTTTGTATGCAATCAAAGCTTTTGGGTTCAATTTCAATTGCAGATAATATCATATTTTCTTCGTTTTCTAAATTAATCAAATCAAGTTTTTGTTGTTCAGGTTGTTTTATTTCCCAACCTAAAGCATTTAAAATGTCAGCACCTTCTGTCACCAGTGTTGCTCCGTTTTTTAATAATTTATAAATACCTTCAGTATTTGGATTTGTAATTAATCCTGGGACACACATAAGTTCCCTACCTTGTTCTAGCGTAAGATTTGCGCTAATCAAAGCCCCACTTTTCAATGCTGCTTCTACAACTAGAGTGCCATAACTTATGCCCGTAACAATTCTATTACGTTCTGGAAATCTGAATTTTAAAGGCTCAAAGGTAGGGTAATATTCGCTAAGAATGGCTCCGCCTTCATTTGAAATCATTTTATATAATTCTCGATTACTTTCTGGATATGTAAAATCAAAACCACTTGCAATCACGCCAATTGTTTTTAAGTTGTTTTGTAAAGCACAGTAATGAGCTGTTGAATCAATACCTGCTGCAAGTCCTGAAACTATGCATAGGTCGGTATTTGCTAAATCTTTAATGATTTTTTCTAACGACAATTTGCCATTAGAACTAGCACGTCTTGAACCTACAACTGCTATTGTTTTGTTTAAGTTACAGCGTTTTAAATCCCCCTTTACATACAGAACTGCAGGTGGATTAGAAATCTCTTTCAATAAGTTCGGATATTCTTCATCTTCAAATGTAATGACGTGAATGTTATTTTCTTCCACCCGAGATAAAGCTGTTTCGGGTTTGATTTTATCTCTTAATCTTAAAAAGTTTTCAATTTTTTTTAGGCTTATACCTTCAATTTGAGTAAGTTCTTCTCGCCCAGCATTAAAAGCCTTTTCTATATCAAAGAAATGTTCGTATAACTTCAAAATAAAGTTACTTCCTAGTTCCTCAAGACTCGATAATCCCACCCAATACTTTTTCATTAAAATTAATTACCTTTCTTAGTTTGAATCCTAGCAATTAATTTACCAACACTGTCTTTTTCTTCTTGCGGTATATCAAAATTTATATAATCTTCAAAATATTCAATGGCATCGTCAAAATCACCTCTTGCCATGAACAACATGCCTAACTTCTTAAAAGCAGGATGAAATTTATCGTTTACCGCAGTTGCTTTTAAGTAATTAGAAATAGCTTTGTCGATTTCATCATTAGCTTCATAAGCTTCAGCTAAAAAGAAATATATAAGCTCATTTTGGTCTTTAAATTCTAAAATATTTTCAAAGTTTGCAATAGCTGCTTCATAATTACCCATTTCATAATATGCTCTTGCTAAGTCATAGTTTTCGGGTTCTTTTTCTAAGATTCGTTCCAATTCATCAATTGCTAAGTCAACTTGTGCATCTTCCATATACATTCTTGCTAAGTAATGCGGAATTACAGTATTTTCAGGAAGTGCCAATTCGCCAGCTTGCAGGCAATCAATAGCTAGTGCGATTTCTTTCATTCTGTAATAAATATCAGATAAATTTAAGTATAGCTGTGGTAAGTTAGGATTTATTTTTAATGCTTTATGGCAGAATTTTTCTGCGCTTGGTAAATCACCTAAATTTGAGTATGAAACAGCGATATTGTTATAAATTTCAGCGCTTTCGTCACCATTTTCTAATACAACATGAAACGCATCGATTGCTTCTTTATATTTGCGTTCTTTGAATAATTCTAAAGCTTTATCCAACATTTCTGACATGTTATTTATCCTCTAATTGTTGAGATTGAATGTTTTTGATTACTGTTTTAGCGTTACCTTCTGCATAAAAATCTTTTGGCTTAAGTTGCATTTTAATTTTGTCTGCATAAATAGTTTTTTCACCTTGATTAATTAGTGAACGACCTGTAAAGTAGATTTCATTAAATTTGTTAGTTGTTCTATCTGGGAATACAGACATTTTCGGACCTTTTGCATAATAATCATCATACCAAACTTGAATATTACCGCTACAATTGAAAGTATTTTGTTTTTTGCTATATTGTTGACGGTTACCTTTGATTGTAAGAGTTTTGCCATCGTCCATTTCTGTATGTGACATTGTATGACCTTCTGAAATTAGTTCTTCGTTAACAAGGTCATAAATGAAGTGATCTGCTTCTGCTTTATTGTCTTTTCATTTACTTTAGCGTTTCCAAATA
>CALBKW010000049.1 GCA_937895785.1 uncultured Candidatus Melainabacteria bacterium
GGCATCAAATAGATTTTTGAATTTTCGATAGAACTTCCCTTAATTACTGAGCGAAAATCTTGGTCATTATATTGAAGGGCATTAAACATGTATAAGGTTAAATTATTAGTATCACGTTTTACTGAATAAACAACAGGCTTGCTAAAATATAGGTTTAGTCCATAATTCTGTTCGTTTGTCTTTGTAACACGTGTACTTACAAGGTTAGTTGTCACGTTTGATAATTTATCATGGCTTAAATTTTCTTTATCAGCAATTAAAACCGACTGACCGTCTGCAGAATAAACAGGAATGTACCTTTCAGGATTTGGAGTTGTAATTACAACCCTAACTCGATTTGCTTCAAATTGTCCTACACGAATTGTATCTTCGCCATATTTAAATGTTTTAGAACGAACAGAAGGACTTGAAACTGTATTTGCAAAATCAAGTACAAGTCTATTTGGATTTGGTAAAACCATAGGCTTTTCGATTGTAAATGTGCCATAACCACTGATTAAAATACCATTTTGACGGGCTTGAACACCTGTTAAATAATATTTTGATTTCAATTTAAAATTCTTTTTTATAACCGATACATTTGCATTTTGATAAGAACTTTTTACATTCACAGGAACAGTCGAATTTTCAAAAGCCTGCTGAATTTGATTTAAAACTTTTTCAGGCGCATTACTTGCTGTAGATGTCAATGGCAAATCTGTTGCATTTACTTGTTGAGAAGTCATTGAAACAAATGAATAGTAGTCATTTGAGTCATATTTTGTATCTCTATAAATTTCATGCATATAATTTGCAAGCGAGCAAACATCGTTATTAATTTGCACGATAATATTGCCGTTCAGGCGCATTACTTTTAGGTTAGATGTATTATAAGCATCAGCAAAATACATAACAACTCTTACGACATTAGGATTTGTACTATTTTGAGATACAACAACTTGTCTTAAAACTCCACCTGATGTAACTTGAAAATCTTGTTTTGCCGTTGTTAAAACTGAATTTTCTATATCAAAATAAACTCTGTTTGGATTAGAAAGTTTAACTAATTTTATAGGATTTTTTTCTGTTGTAGACGAATTTCCAGAGGTTAAAAATAACATATTGGCAGAAATATCATAGTTTACAGACGTGATTTTATCGTCCGCAAATGCAGTTTGCGCACTTAAAAAGCCTATGAATAGGAATATTAGCGATATAAAATATATTATTTTTTTCATTTACAACTAACCTATTTTGATATTTTACCATTTTTTTTACATCTTGAAAAATAGTTGACCTTTCTTAAAAAAAAGTTT
Organism: uncultured Candidatus Melainabacteria bacterium; assembly: GCA_937895785.1. Lineage (GTDB taxonomy): Bacteria > Cyanobacteriota > Vampirovibrionia > Gastranaerophilales > Gastranaerophilaceae > UBA6984. Next base: position 1,296 of record CALBKW010000049.1, read on the forward strand.
ATGATTTTATAAAAAGGAAATGTGTATATGAACTTTAAACGTAGATGGTACGATGAACACAACGAAACCTTAAAGGCTTTCGATATATTACAAAAACTTGATGCAGAACAAAAAAGAAGATTATCTGCAGATTTAATTGAAATTGTAAAACAAATTAAAGACTTGCATAAAGAGGAAGAAGAGCCTCAATTGAGCATAGGTATTGAACGTGTTATGGGTTTGTTCCAACAAAGCGTAAACGAACGTCGTTGGTATGACAAAAACGAAGATTTGAAATATGCATTAAAAACGATGTCAACACTTCCTAATGAAGACTTTTTCAATATTATGGAAGGTCTTGCTGTTTCTTTAAACGATTAAGATTTGAATAATTTTTAATAAGCAAAACGGTTGATTTTACTAAAGTCTGACCGTTTTTTGTCGTTAAGAATTTTACAAACAAAAAGGAGCGAACGACATGGCAAGAATTATTGAAAACGAAGTTGGAAAAAGAAGATTAATCAGAATGTCAACTGACGATGTAATTAGTGTTGTAAGAGAATATCAACGCGTTGTAAAGGTAAGAAGTTCAAGTGAAGAAGTTAGAAACCAATTAGAAGATTGCGTAATCTTCATTCCAGAAGATGTATAAAATTTTAAATCCGTTTTTTACGTCTAAATAGAGGATTTGAGCAAAATTTTATAGTCCAAACAATTGATATTTCATGGAAAATGTTGATTTTCAAAAAAATATTATTATAATCATTTACATAAGATTAAAATGGACATAGAAGAGGAGATACGCTTATGGGTATGGCTGCTTCACAGGCAAGATACTTAGGTCTTACTGCCAGAAAAACAAACACTGAATATGAAGGTCAACAAATTAACCAAGCACGTACAGCGCTTGCAAACCAATCTGCAAACCTTTGGAACAGAATGTTAGCACTACAAGTGCCAACAGCTCCAAAAACAACAGATTACACAACTCAACAATATGCCTTCACTGACGGATTTAATGACTATGAAATCGACAGCTACCAAAACGTTGATTACACAGATCCTGACACAGGTGAAAAATATAATTATCAAGTAACTTATCACTACAACCAAGAAGTGTTTAAAGCAATTCAACAAAAGAACACTAACCCTCAGGTTCAAAAAGTTGTTAATGCAACTTCTGCTAATGAAACCGTTGGTGTAACAAAGAATAACGAAAACTACACGGTTACTGATAAACAAGGTGCTTCTACACAATTCAAAAAATGTACAAGTGAAGATTTGGAAAATTTAAGAGCTCTTGCAAGTAAGGGGTTAATCCAAATTGATGACGTAGAAAATCTTAATGTTGACGATTTCTACAAAACAACTCAGAACGAAGGGCAAAAAGACGAACTCGTTGTTTATGCTAAAAAAGAAGATTTGGATAACGTGGAACAGTCAGGAACACAAGAAGAAATAAAATTTTATGGAGTTCAGGGATACTCTTACAAATTAGGTAACTCTGATGCTGAAAGACTTGATTTGACAGACAAGGTTCAAAAAGCCGATTACGACCAAATTATCCACGATTTCCCTGAATTGGCTGGTGTTGACCCTGATGATATTTGGGTTTATCAAAAGAACGGTAGAACTTGCTACGCAACAGAAGCAGAATTAAATGAATGTATCGCTAGCGGTTATGCTAACCAACCAAAGGCTGATGACAAATATCAAATTTCTTCTGCAATTGATTACCAAAAGAACTTAAATCAATACTACGCAACACACAAGAATGAAGAAATTACACGTCAAGAATACGCAAGACTTGATGATGCTTCAGGCACAGGAAGATACAAAAATATTAAACTTATGAGTTCAAGTGAATCATTTGCACTTAAATCAGAAGAAACAACTGACACAGCTTCTTATGACGATGCAATGAATCAATACAACTACGACATTCTAGCTTATGAAAAAGAATTAGCAGATATCAACGCTAAGACATCAAAAATTCAAGTTCAAGATAGAACTCTAGAATTAAGATTGAAACAACTTGATACAGAACAAAAAGCATTAACTACAGAAATGGATGCCGTAAAGAGCGTAATTCAAAAGAACGTTGAAATGACATTCAAAACATTCAGTTCATAATAAAAAGAAAGGAATTTTCTCAAAAGGCGCGATTGCAAATTTGCAATCGCGCCTTTCACATGAAAAATCCCCCAATCGGGGTTAGAAATAAATTTTGTTTAGTGTATCTTAGAATGTAAGGAGAACTTTTGATATGAAAAAAAATTTAATCATTATTTCGTTAATATTTGTACTACCACTAATTGCTTACGCGGTTTTGTCTGGAACAAAAGTTGAATCCGCACCTCCAGAACATGTTAGTGGCAAACCTCAAATCATAAAATTTTCATCAAAACTTTGCTCTGACTGTAAAAAAATGCGTGGAGTTTTTGAAGCAGTAATGCCACAATATACAGGAACAGTTGAAGTGATAGAATATGATATTGAAAAGGGCGATAAAAATGTAAATGACGCCATCGATACATACGATATTGACCTTGTTCCAACAGTAATTTATATTGACAAAAATGGCAAAGTTGTAAGAAAAACCGAAGGTTACGTAGACAAACAAAAATTTGAAACTTATGTGAAAGAGTTACTAAAATAAAATGCTAGATATAATAAACGTATTCGCACAACCTAATAACCAACATTTTGAAATAGCAATGCTTTTGGCATCGTTTATGGGTGGTGTAATCGCATCAATAAGCCCTTGTTCATTGGCAATGCTACCAATAATTGTCGGCTATGTTGGAGGATATTCCAAAGATACACCCTTAAAAACATTTTTCCAAATGTTAATGTTTATATTGGGTACAGCGATTGTGTTCACTACAATTGGCATAATCTGTGCGATTACAGGCAGAGTATTTATATCATTTTTAGGTAGCTATTTCGGCTTAATTATTGCTTCATTCTTGATTGTAATGGGGTTAAAATTGGTCGAAGTTTTAGATTTTGAATTTCCAATGTTCATAAAAGCATTTCCAAAAAACGAAGGTAAATTTGCACTCATTTATCCATTAATTTTAGGTGTTGTTTTTGCCCTTGCTGGCACACCTTGCTCAACTCCAATTTTAGCAGGCATAATGGCATTTGCTTCTGTAATGGAGAATGTGTTAATGGCAATGCTAATGTTATTTTTATTCGCTTTAGGTCAAGGCATAATTCTTGTAATCGCAGGCGTTTTCACCTCAACATTGAAAAATATGTCGGCATTTGCAAAAATCTCAAATGTTTTGGTCAAAATTTGTGGCGTTCTACTTGTTCTATCAGGCTTGTATATTTTTTATAAGATTTTCTCATCACTATTGTAATATAGCTATTCCGTTGTACAATAGAGAAAAAGGAGTAATTTTATGAAAACCATAGAAGGACAATTAACCACAAATGGCGAAAAGTTTTGTATCGTTATTTCAAGATTTAATGAATTTATCGGCTCAAAATTATTATCCGGAGCTATTGATGAATTAAGAAGACATGGCGTAAGCGAGGATAATATTGATGTAATCTGGGTTCCAGGTGCATTTGAAATTCCTATTATTGCAAAAAAAGCTGCAAAATCAGGAAAATATAACGCAATCATTACATTAGGCGCAGTAATAAAGGGTTCAACGTCGCACTACGATTACGTTTGCGCAGAAGTTTCAAAAGGTGTTGCTGCCGTAAGCCTAGAAACTTGTGTACCTGTAATCTTTGGTGTATTAACAACAGACAACATCGAACAAGCAATTGAAAGAGCGGGAACAAAAGCTGGAAACAAAGGCTCTGATGCAGCAAAATCTGCAATCGAAATGGCAAATTTAGTAAAACTTGTATAGGAAACATATGAGCGAAATAATTACAGAATACAGAAACGAAAACACAAAAAATATTGATTTATTACCAAGTTTGGAAATTGTAAAAAAGATTAATGAAGAAGATAAACAAGTTGCAATTGCGGTTGAAAACGAAGTTGAACACATTGCAAAAGCAATTGATATCATTGCAAAACAATTTTTACAAGGTGGAAGATTAATATACTTCGGAGCTGGTACATCAGGTCGTTTGGGCATATTAGATGCTTCTGAATGTCCTCCAACTTTCAGTGTACCTCATGAAATGGTGCAAGGCATTATGGCTGGTGGAGATAGCGCATTTAAAACACCTGTTGAAGGCGCAGAAGATAACTTTGAAGCTGGCAAACAAGATGCAAGCTTTCTTACAGACAAAGACGTAGCCGTTGTAATTTCTGCTAGTGGAAACCCTAAATATTTGTTAGGGGTTTTGGAAAAAGCAAACGAAGTTAACGCAAAAACAATTGCGTTAACATGCAACTCTCAAGCAAGAATTATTGACGATGCATCTCTTGCTATTTGCGTGGAAGTTGGACCAGAAGTTATCGCAGGTTCTAGCAGAATGAAAGCTGGAACAGCTCAAAAAATGGTTCTAAATATGCTTACTACAGGCTCTATGATTAAGATTGGTAAGACTTATGAAAACTTTATGATAGACCTTAATCCTACAAACGAAAAATTGAAGGACAGAGCAATTAGAATTGTTGCACAAATCGCTCAAACAACACACGCTAACGCGTTCCAAACATTAGAAAATTGCAATTGGGAAATTAAAACAGCAATTGTTTCAATAAAAATGGGAGTAGATTTTGATACAGCACGTCTAAAGTTAAAAGCTTGCAATGGCGTGTTAAGAAAACTATTGAATAAAAAGGAAGTAGTATAATGAAATTAACAATATTAGGTGCAGGTTGCTGGGGTGCAACTCTTGCGTGGCTTTTAACAGACAACTTTGATGAAGTTTGTCTATGGTCAAGAGAACAAGACCTTTCTGAAGATATGAGAAACAACAAACATTGCTCTTATCCATTGGAAATTCAACTTCAAGACAAAGTTCAAGTTACATCAGATATGCCACAAGCCATTAAAGATGCGGATATTATCCTTTCAGTTGTTGCAACTTCTGGTACACGTGAGGTTTGCGAAAACTTGAAAAAATCAGGTATCAAATCAGAACAAATTTTAGTAAACGCTTCAAAAGGTATTGAATTGCCTTCATTAATGACAATGTCTGACGTAATTAAAGATGTTTTACCAAATCAAAGACTTGCAATTCTTTCAGGTCCAACACTTGCAAAAGAAGTTTTAATGGGTTGTCCTACAGCAGCTTGTGTAGCATGTGAAGACCACGAAACAGCCGTTTTTGTACAGGAACACTTGAATGTACCTAGCAAATTCAGATTATACACAAACTCTGACGTTGTCGGCGTTGAATTGGGTGGAAGCTTGAAGAACGTAATCGCAATTGCCGCAGGTTTTGCAGATGGTATGAAACTTGGTGACAACTGTATGGGTTCACTTCTAACAAGAGGTATGGCAGAAATCGTCCGTGTGAGCGTAAGATTAGGCGCAAACCCTTCAACATTATACGGTTTGTCAGGTATGGGCGACTTGATTGCTACTTGCTCAAGCCCATTGTCAAGAAACCACACAGTAGGTGCATTGCTTGCTCAAGGCAAAAAAATTGATAATATTTTGAGTGAACTAGGTTCTGTTGCAGAAGGTGTTAAAACAGCAAAAGCACTTTGTGAAATTGCTAAGAAAATGAACATTGAAGTTCCATTGTCAGAAGCTATTTATGAAGCGCTTTACACAGATATCACTCCAATGGAAATTTTAAACAAATTAATGAATAGAAAGTTAAAAGAAGAAGAAAAATACTAATGACAAAATTTGCAGTAAGATATTTAAAAAATATGTTTTATCCGCTTGATGTTCCAGAAAACGTGGAAATTCATTGCGGAGATATGGTTCTTGTAAGAACAGAAAAAGGCGAAGAAGCTCTAAAAGCTCGTTGCGTAAATGAAGCAATCGCTAAGATTTGGGAAAACAGCAAACAAAAACCTGACCCATTTCCAGTAATCAGAGTTCTTGGAGAACGTGATAAACAAACCGTTGAACAAATCCAAAAAGAAGAAGTTGAAGCATATTTCAAATGCAAAGCTCTTGTTGAGAAACACAAACTTGTAATGAATTTGGTTCAATGCCGTATAACTTTTGACAGAAAGAAAATAACTTTTTATTACACAGCTCCAGAAAGAGTTGACTTCCGTGAATTATTGAAAGACTTAACTCAAACCTTCAAACGTGTAAGAATCGACTTACGTCATATCGGCGTAAGGGACGAAACTTCAATTATGGAAGGTTGCGGTATTTGCGGTAAAGAATTTTGCTGTTGCTCTTTCTTGAAAAAATTTGGTTCAATCAACGTAAAACTTGCTAAAGACCAAGGTATGCCAATCACCCCTGGGAAGATTTCAGGCACTTGCGGAAGACTTTTATGTTGCTTGAATTATGAATATTCAAACTACATTGAAGCCGCAAAAGGTATGCCCCCAATCGGATCTGCAGTAATGACTCCTGATGGATTGGGCAAGGTTTGCGCACTTCATTTCTTGAATAACGCAATCCAAGTAAAACTTGAGGACGGAAAAATTAAAGATTATCCAAAAGGTGATATTGAAGTTGTTGAAGCTGATGTTGATGTTGAAATTGATGCACCAAGAACTCTAACTTATGATGATGATTCAAAAGACATCGACTTGAAATCATTGGAAGATGATAGAAACAGCTCAACAGGTAATATCTAATTATGTTTGAAGATTTTTTGAATTTTGTAGCAACCGAACACCCAATAGCATTAATTGTTGTTGTGGTTGGTGCTTGCGTTGGATATTTATACGCATCACTTTACAAACAATATTTGAGAGATTGGTCTTCACCAAGCGTTAGAGCTAAATTCAAAAAGAACATGAAACGCCAATTGAAGGCTCTCGCTTTGGCTCTAGTGGTTATTGGCATAATTATTTTTATGGCTTTTCATGGAGTATAAATTATGTTTGAAAACATTTTAGATATAATAGGCACAATTTGGATTATTCTCATAGTAGGAGCAATGCTATTTCTTGTGGGTGGATATGCCTACATATCTTTTATTGTCAATTATTCAGGATTTTTTAAATCTGCAAAAGTTAGAAAAAGATTTTTTAACGATGTAAAAAAATATATTGAATACAGATTTTCAAAAGAAAAACAACAAGAAACTCGAACAATTATTTTAATTACAATTATGGCGATTGTCGTTGCTATCGTTACGTTTTTGTTTGATTAAGTTATTCGAACAGTATCGTACCCATTAAAATTAGTGCAACTGCCAAAATAAATATACAAGGTATTAAAAAAGGCTTAAGTTCTCTGTCAATCTTTGCTTTGTAATCAGGATCAATTTTACAACGTTTTGAAATACTGCTACAAATAACATAAATTTGAATAGCAAATAATAGAAGAATAAGCAAGATAACCCATTTTTCACTTTTTGCATAGGCTATATCAAATATATAGTTAAAAAAGGATTCCAAAATGATATCTTCAAAAATAAAGACATAAGCAGCCCCAAACAACAAACAGAAGAGAATCCAACCACCTTTTTCTAAAAATTTATAAATCTTTTTTTTCATAAATAAAAACCTTTACCATTTTTCGTTTATATTATTATAAATAAAACTTAACAAGAATAATAATCAACATCAAAACACTAATACTTATGATACCAATTATAAAAAGTTTAACCTCATCTAGAACTTTCGCTTTGTAAACTTCATCTTGCTTAGATTTTTTTATTATTCTCTGTATATATATAATTAAGCCACAAACAACAACCGTACTCAAAAGAACAACTGATAAATCAGAATTAACTTCAAACATTTTATCCATTAAATACTCAAAGGAATTATCCAAAAAGCCAATTCCAAACCCTATTACAACTGCTAAAAGACACCAAGCCAAAATTTTCAAGAAGTACATTTACAAACTACCCTCTGTTTTTGCGAACAATAGAGGCTAATTTTGCATAAAGTTCCTTGTTTTTTGCAGAACCGTCAATGCTTGCAGCCTCACTGACGTAAGCTAAAGCGTCTTCGTATTTACCTAGTTTTTGATAAAATTCACTCATCTGAACATAATACATTGCATTGTTCAAATCAAGTGAAATCGCTTTCTTCATTGTTTCAATTGCAAAATTTACGTCACCTTGAGCAAACAATACTAAAGCATTGTAATAATAACCTTCTGCATTGTTTGTATCAAGTTCAATAACCTTTTGTGCCGCATCATAAGCGCCATCCAGGTCCTTAATATGAATGTAGTTTTTTGCCTCTAATATATAACCTTCAATAAAGTTTTCATTCTTTTCTAATATTTTTTCAATAACTTCTTGGGCTTCACCGTAATGAGCCATTTCTATTAAAATATCCGCATAATCAGACAAATAACTTAATGAGTCTGGTTTAAGCTCTAATGCTTTTTCCATATTTTTCTTAGCTAAATCGTATTGAGATAGCTCAACACAAACTTTTGCCAATTCGACTATTGCATAATCCTCGTTCGGATTTTCTTTGACAACAGTATCTAGCGCAACTTTTGCACTTACTGGGTCGCCTTTTAAATCTCTAATTTTTGCTGATAAAATTCTTGCTTGCAAATGATTTGGCTCTTTTTCCAAAACAGTTTTTAATTCTTTTTCAGCTTTGTCATACTCTTGTATTTGAGTATATAAATAAGCTAATGAGTAACGATAATCAACATTGTCAGCATCTAAGCAAATTGCAATGTTGTAAAATTTTGCAGCTTCATCAAGCCAACCATTTAAAAAGTATGCGTTAGCTAAATTGTAAACATATTTTGAGTTTCTTTCATCTAATTTCATTGCTTTATGGAAGTAATTGATTGCATCTTCATACTTTCCATCGTCCATTTTAAATAGACCTAAATACGCATTAACAACAGGGTTTTCTGTTTCTTTTTCTAATTTTTTAAACAATTCTCTTGATTTTTCTAAATCGTTTTCAGAAAAATAAACTTCACCCAAAAGAACCATTGCATCTTTATTTTCAGGATTTTTTTCTAACGCTTTTTCTAACAATTCTATAGCACGGTCAAAATCTTGATTTTTATAGTGAGCTTGCGCCAAATTGTAGTAAATTGCATCATCAAACTCTACATTTAAATTTTCAATTTCTTTAATCGCATCAAAATCGTTTAACTTGTTTAAAACAACAATTTTGTCTTGCAAATTCTCGGCAGTTGGATTAATTTCATAAATCTTGTTCACAGCCTTTAAAGCCTCGTCATACTTTTCTTCAGACATATAAATAGTTTTCATTAATTTTAAGCAATCAATATGAAGCGGGTCAATTTCCAAAGTTTTTTCAATATAATTTATTGCTCTTTGATTATTTTCAAGCAAGTAGTACAACTCACCTAATTGAGAAAGAATTTCCACATTGTTGTTTTCAATACTTAATGCCTTGTAAAGCATTTCAATAGCAGGTTTGTAGAACCCTTGTCTTTTCAAATCAAAAGATTTTGTAATATATTCTAAAACTTCATTATTTGCCATTATCTAAAAAATCCTTTTTTCTTTTTCTTTTGTACATTTTTTTGCTCTTCGTTGTCGTTAATGATGACAAGAACTTCGTTTTCACCAGCCATTTTAAGATTATTTCTAGCAATAGCCTCTAAACTAGCCGTTTGCGAGAACTCATTAATTTCACGTTTTAATTTTTTATTCTTAGCTTCAGCATCATCTCTAATCTTTTGAATTTTCACAATTTTATTATGATAAGAAACTGTTTTTGTAATATTCAAAATAGCGCTAAAGCCTATTTGCACAAGACAAATTAAAAGAATAATTGTCAAAAAAGAATAATAGACATTAATATTTTGTCTATGTTTTTGAGATTTAAGTTTTGATTTTTGTCTTACTGAATCAAGATTTGTAACCTTGCCACTGCCTTTGACTTTCGATTTAGCAAAACTTTTTCTCTTTTTACCTTTTTTGTTAAAATCTTTGTCCATCATTATCCCATTATAATACAATATTTATGGATAGGTTACAATTTAAATTTTGTAAAGAAACTAAATTGATACATTTGTTCGCCAGAGTTGTAATAAGTTGTTTGCCCAATTGCGGCTTCTAGCGAAACATTTTCTCTTGAATTATGAATTAACGGACTATATTGCAAAACAATTTCGTTTTTATGTCTTTCTGCAGAAGGATTTGCCTTGAATGCATCTTTTATAACAAAGCCATGTCCCAAGTTTAAAGAAGGTGTTAGATAAATACTTTCCAATTGACGGCTTGTTGAGGTATATTGGTCTTTACCGAAACCAGCCATCATACCAATGAATTTTGTATCATATTGAACAAACATTTTTGTACGATATTCTAACTGTCCGATATCCATATCTGTACCGAAGGTTGTACCATAGGTAAAGTTTCCAACTTTGTACTCAAGAGATGAGAAGGTTGGAGAAATAGAATATTCATCAACTTGAGGTGATAATCTATGTTGCTCTTTTTGAATGTCTGTTAAAACTTTTTGATCGTTTAAAACTGATTTTCTCGCAACTTTTTTAACAGGTTCGTTAATTTTTAATTGCATTCTTTGAACATCATCATCCAAAAATAGAACTCCGTCTTTATCATATTCAACGCGACCATTCAATTGATAGTCATCCTCGTTAAGCAATGCTTTTGGAGTTTCAATTTCTTTTTTTTCAACAGGTAGAGGTGCAACTTCAACCTCAGGAGCTTTTGGTTTTTCAAGTGGCTTAAATTCTACTGCTTGCGCCCCGTTTGCCGTAGTTAAAAATAAAAATGATAATAATATTAGCCAGCTTCTTTTCATATTTATATGATAACTCAATTTTTACAATGTTTCAAGGCTTAAAATCAGATTTCAATTATTTATGGTATAATGACAGAAAGAAAAGAGGAAATATGTTTAGTACAGAAATTATATATGAAGTTGTAACCTTTTCAATTGGCGACACAAA
>CALBKW010000050.1 GCA_937895785.1 uncultured Candidatus Melainabacteria bacterium
AGAGATATCTTTTAATAGGTAAGCAACTAAAACTGTAAATACTGTACCGATTAGAATATATGCGCCCATTTTTGCATTTGCGTTTGAAAAATCGCGAGTCCAAAGAGCTTTGAAGAAATCTTTTGTAATTTCCCAAACTTCTTTTCTGAAGTAAATTAAAACTGCGATTAGAGTTCCGACATGAAGCATTATGCTCAAAAATACTTGTTGAGCTGAACCTAAGTCGATTGTTGAACCGTTAAGAACAGCGCAGATATTTTGAGTAAACACGATATGTGCAGAACTTGAGATTGGTAAAAATTCACTCAAACCTTGAACAATACCAAGAATTATTGCTTGTAAAATAGTCATTATTCTGCCTCAAAGTATGTTGCACAAGATTCTCTGCTTTCCCAAACAGAAATTTTGTGTAATTCTACGTATTTGTCTTTTAATCTGTAATAAATATAGTTTGCAATGAACTCACTGCTTGGGCTTTCGCCTTTAAAATCAGGTAATTCATTCAAATCTTGGTGATCTAAATCAGCTAAAACAAGTCTTAAATCTCTTTTTAGTGCTTTAAAATCAACTAAGATGTTGCTTTGGTCTAAGATATCGCCTCTAACGAAAGCTTCAACCAACCAGTTATGACCGTGTTGATTTTCACATTTGCCACCTTCGTAGTCTAAAAGGTGGTGTGCTGCTGAAAATTCTACTTGTGCTCTAATTTCGTACATTTTGTTCTCCTATTATTTTCCTTCTGAAACGGTGTATTCTTTTTTGATGCCTTGAGCTTCAAGAATTAAATCTGTCAACTCCCTAACAGCACCACGTCCGCCGTCTTTTGATGAAATGAAGTTACATACACTTTTAACTTCATCTACTGCGTCATTAGGACAGCATTTTAAACCAACTTTTTCAAGAATGCAGATATCAGGCAAATCGTCGCCCATATAAGAAACTTGGTCATAAGTTAGATTGTATTTTTTCATAATTTCTTCCAAAGCTGGAAGTTTATATTTTTGACCTTGATATAATTCTGTAATATGCAAGTTTTCAGCTCTGTGTTGAACAGTTCCATTTTTGCGAGCTGTGATTATAGCTGTAATAAAGCCAGCGTGTTGAACTCTAACTAAACCGTGTCCGTCTTTTACATTAAAACTTTTATATTCAACACCGTTTTCGTCGTAAGTTACTTCGCCTGTAGTCATTACGCCATCAACGTCGAATGCTAATAATTTGATTTTTGATGCCTTTTCTCTGATTAAATCGTTCATTATTATACTACTCCTGCTTTTAATAAATCGTGTACGTGTACAATTCCTTTAGGAACACCGTTTTCATCAGTAATTGGAAGTGCCGTGATTGAATATTTTTCCATTAAATGTAACGCACTTGCGGCATAAGAGTCCGCTTTCACTGTTTTTGGTGATTTTGTCATAGCATCAATAACTTTCAAATCTTGAACATCTTTGTACTTGATTAAGTTACGTCTAATATCACCATCGGTTAGTACACCAGTTAAAACGTTATTTTGGTCTGTAATTATTGCAATACCAAGTTTGTGGTCTGAAATAACTTGAATAACATCTGTAAATAAGTCGTTTTCTTTCGCTATTGGTAAGTTTTCTGATATCATTAAATCTCTAACTTTTCTTGTAAATCCTTTTCCAAGAGTTCCAGAAGGGTGGAAAATCAAGAAATCTTCTTCTGTAAATCCGCGTTTTTCCAATAAACACATTGCTAAAGCATCGCCAACAGCAAGAGTTACGGTTGTTGAGGCTGTAGGAGCTTTGCCTAGGGGACAAGCTTCTCTTTCTACAGAAATATCTAAAACAACATCGCTTGCCTTGCCTAATGTAGATTCAGGATTACCAGTAAACCCGATAATTGGTAGACCAAAACGTTTTAAAAGTGGCAAAAGATTTAATAATTCTTGCGTTTCACCACTGTTAGAAATAGCAATAACTACGTCATCTCTAGTGATTAGACCTGAATCTCCGTGAGTGCTTTCTGCAGGATGCAAGTAGTATGCTGGAGTTCCTGTTGAAGATAAAGTTGCTGCAATTTTTTTACCGATTTGACCAGATTTGCCCATACCAGTAACAATTACACGCCCTTTGCTGTTATAAATTGTATCAATAGCGTTGTTTAATTGAGTAGAATCTAAGTTTTCTTTAGTTCTAATAATTGCCTTCGCTTCAATATCTAAAACTTTTTTTGCTGTATCTGTAAGATTAATTGTTTGCATTATTAATATCCTTTTCTATATTATACAATAATATCCTCTAAAAGTATTAGTTTTATAAAAAAGTTGAAATTTTTGTTAAGTAATGTCCGATAAGCCTACTATAAGAGAGATAAGAGAAGTAAGAAATGTTACAAGCAAAATTTCAAAACGACTACATTACACCCGCCGAAAAAAGCACAGACAAAATTTTAGAATTTATTAAAAAATCAATTCGCAAAAGTAAGTCTTCCGATATGAAGATTGATATTTCGTCATTGAATTTGTTTGATGCATCAAAAGTTGCAACTATTGCATCAACCTATCACTATTTAAAATTTAATGAAGGAAAAATTGAATGGCTTGTAGGTTCAAAAGAAGTAGAAAAAATGCTTCGCCCGCTAAATTTAGGAAATAGTAATTTTATATTTGCGTAAAAATTAAATAAATCGGTCAGTTGTCGAATACCATTTCTCCGTTCAAATTTTAACATGCATGTTAAAAAAGTAGGTGAAATTATGACAACAAAATTATACCAAGTTCCAGTATGCGAACTTAAAGAGTTAAACAATTTATTTATTGAAATGACGGCAAAAAATTGCAACCAGCATTGCAAACATTGCTATATCGATTTTCCGTTTTCAAAATCTCCAAAAGATTTTATAGAAATAGACAAGGTTAAAAAAGCACTAGAAGATACCCAAGGGGAAAATCTTTATTGTATATACTTTACAGGCGCAGAACCAATGTTGCACCCTGATTTTAATGCGATTTTAAGGCTATGTTTAAAAAGGACTAATGTTTGTATTTGTACAAATGCTTCGTTTTTAAATGAAAAAAAGGTTCGTTTTTTGAAAAAAGTTGAAGACGAAGGTGAAAACGAAATTATCTTTATGTTGCCACTTGACCATTATGACGAAATGAAAAATGACGACATTCGTTTTAGAGGTTCTTACAGGCAAGTTATGCATGCAGTAAAAAATCTTGTAAAATATGATTTTAATCCGATTTTCAGCGTAACTAATTACTACAAAGAAAACAAAAAAGCACTAATTACAGAATTTGTAAAAGTATTTGCTAGTCAAGGTGTTCAACTAGAAGATGCAAATTTTCAAATAAACGAGTTCTATGACAAATATTCAAAAGAGCAAGAATTGGTTGAAAACATAGGTAAACTTGATTGCCAATATGGAAGAATACTTACTGAAAAAGGAGTTTATGTCTGTCCGTTTTTGGCAAATGACCATAGAGGTCGAATGGGAACAGATTTTACAGACTATGGTAAAAAAGTCTGTTTGGAAACGCCATACTGTGCAACCTGTGCGAAAAATAAAGAAAAAATGTTTTCAATAAATTATAACCATTTTATTGAAACATAAAATGTATTCAGTTATCCTACATGGATTTATGTTGTATATTTTTATATATACTCCTAAATGGCGATGTAAAAATACAGAAAAAGTAATAATATATTTAATGTAACAGGACACCTGTAACCACAATAAACCTTCACAGACATGACTATAAATCATTAAATCTGGTTGAAAGGGGGTGGTTCTATGATTAAAATATTATTGCTAATTTTTTTGATTTTATTAATAACAAAAAATCAAAAACTAGCACTAATAACAATAATTATAGTGCTAGTTCTCAATAACTAGTGTTACAGGGTGTAAAATTATAACCAACGACCAATTGATTATAAGCCTGTTACCTATTTATTATAACATATTTTCTAAGCTTTTCAAGTGTTGAACTAGGCTTTTTTTCTATCTCATTCTGAACTGTTTGACAAAGTGTACAAACGAAGAGTTTTATGAGCCAGTCCCCGTGTGACAGAATATCATAGCTATCCAGTAGAGTGCTCTTTGCATACCCCTCTTACAAAACTTGACCTTTAGTCAACTTTTGTTCGGCAGAGTGCAAAATCCTCTACGCCCTCGCGTTAAACGGCACCGTTCGCAATCGCAACGAAAACTCAATGTTTACGTTGACGTTTGCTCACCTCTCACTACGTTCGTGCCTTTGCTCGGGCTATGCTACGGTGTTGGTGGGTTTTCACCTTGTTGTTGTTCTCCATTATTTTCACCATTGTTTTCTCCACCGTTAGCATCAGGAGCTGCAATTGTTGAATATAGAGTTAGTGTCAAATTAATAAGCAAAATTCTCTTATTCTTTTGGTATGGATAAATTTCAATATTATTAATATTGATTAAATAATTGTATGCATATAAATCTCGAATAAATCCTTCAAAATCAGAGTAATCAGAAACAATCTTCATATCAAGTTGATATGCGCTGTAATGTTCTTTATCACCCTTTACAAAAACATCTTCTGAAGGGTTTAGAGTTGATTGAATTGAGTGAGTTTTGATATGATTTTTTCTTGCAATTTCAATAATGTCGTCTAACAATACAGAGAAAGCTGAATCTGCGTCAAGCGAAACACCTTCTGCTGGTGAATAAACTTTCTTTGTCATGTCGTCAAGAAGACGCATTTTCTTTTTTCTTTCAACTTTTTCTTTTGCAACAGAAAGTTGTTTAGAAATACCTGCCGCAACATCTTTTTGTGTACCAACTTGTTTATATAAATCTATAGTTTTTTGAAACTCAGGTTGAATTTTTTGGAATAAAAATACAGCGACAATAATAATTCCCGCTAGATACATTAAAGATTCTCTGTATTTTTGAAGTTCATTCATGTTCTAATTTATTCCTTATTAAAATTGTTCAATAGACTCAAGGTTAGCTGGCAAGTTGCTTGGTGGCTTACTTTGAGATGATTGAGTTTGTTGTTGTGGTTGTGGTTGAGGTTGGTTTTGTTCTGGATTGTTTTGACCATCTTGGTTTAGTGATGGAATTTTCAAGAAATCTTCAAATAAGAAACCTCTTCGACGCTTAATATTTGCTTCATCTGGATTTTTAGGGTTACCATTGTCATCACGTTCAATAGCATTAAGCTCATCATTTAACTTGTTAAGCTCTTCATCTGTCAAGTTTGTAATTTCAAACTCATAGAATGTAGGTTTTATGCTGTTTAAATCTTCCACAACAAGGTTACCAACAGAATCTGCTGACATTTCAAGTCTGTTCAATCTTAAATCTGAATCAATAACAGACATTTTCATATTTTTATAGAATGTATAAACATTTTCTACGTTTGTTGCTCGACCAATGATATCAATTTTTTTGTCACCAAAAATTTTCAAATAAATTAACCAAGTATTAGATGGAATGTTTGTTCCTATTGCTGTGTAATAAATTAACTTTGTACGGTTGATTGATTGAACGTTATTAATTTCTAATTTAGAGTCAAAAGTATCTTTTTTATCAATATCTTCGTAGTTTGCAAGTTCAGCTTTATCAGCTTCCAATTGCGCGTTGATTTGATTTAATGTATCTTGGTTCATTGAATTTAATTTGTTCATTACTGCAAATAAAATACCCGCAGGAACTAATAAAACTAAAGCTGCTATAACTGCAATTTTCTTAACGAATGCAGATGTCAATTCAATTTCAGTGTTACCAATTCTAATTTTTGGTGCGACTTCTTGCAATGATGCAAGTTCTTCGTGACCTTTACCCAACAAGTTGAACTTGAATGGGAATTGTGAAATTAAATAAATACCAGAACCGATAACTTCAGGAGTGATTTTCAACACTTGGTTAGGCAAGATGTTGTAAGAAGCTTGCATTAATGGGTTCTGTACGTATTTATTACTTTCTAAAAATTTGATATTTCCGTCGAATGGAATTTTCATTGATAATACTTCGGCTGAAACCATATCTGTTTCAGAAACGATGTACAAATAATTAGACGGAATTGTTTGTAAAGTTAATTGTGCTGATGAAATGATAGCTTCGTAAATTTCGTCACCAACGAAAGAGCGAAGTGCCAATGGTTCTTCTCTATATTCAATAACACTCTTGCCATTTAGAGTAATCATTGAATAGCTGTTAGGGTTGATAACCATCAAGTTCCAAGTTGTGTTTGGTGACATGTGTTCATCAGCCAAATTGTTAAAGTCTAAAGTTTTTAATAAAGAGTTTTGAGCTGTTTCAATTGCAACAAGGGTACAACCGATTTCAACACAAGCTGCGTTGATTTCATCTAAAGCTGCTTGTTGAATTGCTCCGTATAAAACTTCTCTGCTATCTTTGTCACCTGCTGGATAAGCATCAACCCAACTGATAACAGGGTCTTGACGTTTAAAAATGTAAGATGCTTGCTCTACCTCAGAAACCAAAGCACTTGTAACCCCATCATCACCAAGCGCAGTTGGCAATGAAATTAATCCATAGTGCACAGAAGGTAGAGTTAAAACGATATTACTTTTTCTGTTGATTTTTAACTCGTCAAATAAATCAATTAAAACTTCTCTAAATCTATCGTAGTCTGCAATTTCTCTCTTTGAATAATCATAATCTAATTGTTTGCAAGCATACTTTTCAATGGTCTTTGTTTTAGGATTGATTTCAATCATTTCAAGACCAATACCTGGTGACATTGCGACACCAACTGTAACTTTAGTATTTGCACCCAGCTGTGATAGTATTTGATTTAACATGTTCTTTTTTAAATGTTTTTATTATATAATAACTTAGGATTATTATAATTTAAACAAAATCTCACGTCAAATTTATTAGATAAGGCATATTACGAATGTTAAAAGACGAAATTTTAAAACTAAAAAAAGAAAAAAATGCGGTGATTTTGGCTCACTGTTATCAAAATATAGAGATAGATGAAGTTGCAGATTATGTTGG
>CALBKW010000051.1 GCA_937895785.1 uncultured Candidatus Melainabacteria bacterium
TTTTGCCTTCAATTCTAATTGACGGTCTTCACCTTTTTCTTTTACTTCTTTTTGTACTTCGTCATATTTTTCTTTTATAAGTTTTAATTTTTCGGAAGTGTCTTTCAAATCAATTTCAGCTTCTTTTTTCTTTTTGCCGAAGGTTAAAATGTTTTCATGAGCAGCCTCAAGGTTACGTTTGATATCGAAGAAACGTACAGCATTAATTTGGCTTTCGTAAGTTGCTTTTTCATCTTTTAATTTTTGGTATTTAAGCGCAACTTCTTTTTCCTCTTCTAACTGTTTAAGTCTGCCTTCAACTTCAGTTAAAATGAATTGAGTTTTTTCTACACGTTGTTCAACTACGTCTAACTCGCCAGTAGCCTTTTCTATACGGCGGTCAAAATCAGCAACACCTGCAATTTCGTCAACTATTTTTCTTCTATCCATTGTTGTACAGTTTGTAATGCTCATTACATCAAGTTGCATGATTACGTTGTAGCTGTTTGGAGTGATGTTATATTTTTCTAATAAGGCATGAATGTCAGTAAGGGTAGAAACACTGTCATTCAAGAAATAAGTACTTAAATATGTACCGTTTGAGGCTTTTCTAAGGCGTCTTGCGATAGAGAAATCAGGTTCGTTCTCAAGTCCGCCAAAAGTTACTTTTACAAAAGCGTCGTTACGGTTAGTGTAGGTAGAAATTAGGTGGGAAACTTTTTCTGCACGTAAATTACGAGTTGTTGCCAACCCCAAAGCAAACAGAATACTGTCTATGATATTGCTCTTGCCTGAACCGTTTGGTCCTGAAATAGTTGTAAAACCTTCTAGTAAAGGTATATCAACTTTTCGTGCAAAAGACTTAAAATTATCAATTTCAAGTTGCTTAATGTACATTTTCCTACCCAAGTAATTACTTATTATCTATTAGACAATAAGATTTAAGGCATGTCAAATGTTTAAGATTTTTTCATTACATTTTCTAAAACTTCTGCAAATGTCAAAATCGGTTCAAGACGATAACCGCAACCTTCAGAAAGCCCACCGCCCATCATTATAAGCTCTTCTTGAGGGTATCTTCTGCAAATAGGTGGACGTGTTAAGTGGATTGAGCATTTGTTATCTTTTAACATTCTGCATGTAAAGATTAAGCCTGATTCGTCCTCTCCAACAACATCTAAATATGTATAAAATCTATGTAACAATTGTAGTTTTTCAAATTGTTTCCTATCACGAACCATGTGTTTGCCGTGCTTTACATAAATATGCTGACAGCATCTGCCGCAGCAACGGCAATGACCTTTTCTGTAATATTTTCTGCGTAAAATTTTTGTGTAAACAAATTTCTTTACAATGTCGTGGTTATGTTTAAATATTATTAAGAGTTTTGTAAGCATATTCCGAATTTTCTTTTTGCATTTGCGTAATCTGGAGTTCCGCTATCTGCTAGAACTAGTATTCTCGCAAAATATTTTTGTGCGTCTTGAAACTTGTGTTGTCCCATAAGTTTTATGCCTTTATCGTTGCAAATATCTATCATTGTGCGTTCTGGATTTAAGAATTGTTCAATCTTTTTAACCATTTCGAGGTAAACCTCTTGTTCTTGAGGTTTTAGAATGATGTAATTTTTAAATTCACATATAGCCTTGCTGTAATCACAATTTGCAAACGCTTTTTTTGCAACGATAATGTGGTTTTCAGCTAATAGCGGATTGTCATTAAGATAAGGTTTTATTTTATGACAACGAGTTATAACTTTGTTGTATTCAGCAGGTTTGTTAATAACAAATGATGCAAAAATTGTGTAGTAGCAATATGCGTAATCAAATTGTCTAAGCATGTCGTGGCAAATTGCAAGGTTTGAAATTGTTTTTGGATAAGTAGGATCTAAAAACATTGCTTTTGTCCAATATTTGGCTGCTTCTTCGTAATTTTTATCGGCAAAGTAAAGCGAACCGATGTTTAAATGAATTTTTGAAAAGTTAGGATAATATTGATTTGCACGTTTGTAACATTTTAGGGCTGAAAGTTTATCGCCTCGTGATTGATATTGAACGCCAAGTTTTAGATAATCATTTGCAAGTTTTTTATTTCGCTCAATTTGCATTTGAATTTCTTTATATTTTTCATTGGTTTTATCCTGTGCGTATTTCAAATATCTGTCATAATATTTAAAGGCATCTGTTGGCATTTGTTTTAGAGTGTAAGCAACCGCAAGATTAAGGTTTGCAGTTGGTTCTTCTGGCATTGAAACTAAAGCTGCCATCCAGTTAGAAATAGCAAGTTCAATTTTATTTTTTGAATAATAATGGTTGCCAAGGTTGATGAAAGCATCAGAGTTTGAAGAATCTATATCAATGGCTTTTTGCCAATATTCAATAGCAGTATCACTTTTGCCTAACTTATCCAAACAGTTCCCCATTTTAACATACAAGTCAGAGTCAGTAGTGTACAAAAGCATGTCGGTGTACATCTTTAAAGCCTTTTGGTATTCTTTATCGGCATAAAGTTGTTCCGCAATTTGAGCCAAATCACCTTGCGTATCTTCGTTATTATTTATGATATGAGATTCCGCTTCCAAGTTATCCATAATCTAAAAAGATTATAACATGCTAAAATCTATATCTTTTAAAAATTCTTCGTTATTAGCTAAATTTTGAGCTAAAGTTTCAGTGTCGTCAACCATAAATGGATTTACAACACCTTTAGAGAATAATTCTTCAACTTGTTGATTGTAAGATTCTTCTTCGTCCATGCCAGCAAGTGCTAATTTAGTAAATTCTTTTACATCTTGTTCACGTTGAAAGATTTTAACGGCATCCATTGAAATATCACTTACATCAATTAAGTTAAACTTAGTTTCTTTGTTGTAAGGATTTTTATTTCCAATCGGATTTGTAACAACGCTTGAAACACCACTTTGACCATTAAGTCTGGCATTAATCATTTGTTCGTTATTTTCGTTATTTATTCCGTGAATCATATTACCTATCTCCCAAGTACATCTCTATTATCCATGTGAAATCCATGTTTGTTATCAACCGAATAGAGTATGTTTTGCTTATTACTTTTCCAAGATAGATTAATCTTATAATTTTATTCATGATTTCACTACATCTATTTAGAGTAGTTTTTCATTTTTCTTTATATATAGTTGTAACTAAAGTATTTTATATATATATTAATAATATATAGAAAGAAGGTTAAGAATGTTAGACATCAAATTAATCAGAGAAAATCCAGAAAAAGTAAACGAATTATTAAAAAGACGTAACCCTGAATTATCTATTGATGCAGTATTAGCAGTAGATGAGGAAAGACGTCAAATACAAACTCAAGCCGATGAATTACGTGCAAAGAGAAAAAATGAATCTCAAAAAATCGGTATGATGAAAAAGAATGGCGAAAATACAGATGCTATTCAAGAAGATGTGCGTAAATTAGGCGATGAAATTAAAGCTTTAGAAGAAAAACAAGTTGAATTAGATGAAAAACAACGTAACTTGTTGTTATATACACCAAATATTCCTGATGAAACAACTCCAATCGGTGCTTCTGATGCTGATAACGTAGAAGTTTCAAAATGGGGAGAACCTACAAAATTCGATTTTGAATTTAAAGCTCACTGGGATTTATGCGAAGAAAAAAATCTTGTAGATTTTGAACGTGGTGTTAAAATTTCTCAATCAAGATTTACATTGTACAGAGGTAAAGGTGCAAAATTAGAACGTGCCGTAATCAATTTCTTCTTAGATGAACACACTGAAAATCAAGGGTACGAAGAAATTTTACCGCCATTTATGTGTAATTCAGCTACAATGACAGGTACAGGTCAACTTCCTAAATTTAAAGAAGATATGTACAAATGTGTTGATGAAGATTTAT
>CALBKW010000052.1 GCA_937895785.1 uncultured Candidatus Melainabacteria bacterium
ATATCAATATGAATTTTGCCAAGAAGTACGGTATATCAATAATATTTATAACACTTTGGTGCATAATTACTTTGTATAAAGTTTTTACACATTCAACTTGGAGTGATGAGGCTCATGCTTGGAATATTGCACAAATGCTGAATTTTGTCGATATTATTAAATATATGCAAATTGAGGGGCATACTTTTATTTGGTATCTTTGCATAATGCCCTTTGCTAAGCTTAATCTAGGTTATCCATATTCAATGCTCTTGCTAAATTGGTTCTTCTGTCTTATTGCGATTTTAATTTTATGGTTTAAAGCTCCATTTAATACGTTTATAAAAGTTTTAATTATTTTTAGTTTTCCGTTTTTGAGTTATTTCCCTGTTATAGCAAGATGTTATTCAATAGGACTAGTGTTTTTATTTGCACTGTTGGCTTTAGACAAAGTAAAACTAAAACATTCTAATACTTATGCATTGTTATTAATTTTGCTTGCAAATACAAGTGTGTTGGCTCTTTTTGGGGCAACTGTTTTGGGGGTGAACTTCGTAGTTGATTTGATAAAAAACAAGGTTAAAAGTTTCTATCCATATTTAATTCTTTTTATAGGTGTGTTATCAATTTATATTCAATTGGGTCATGTAATTGCTCCATCAAGTGATGTAACAGGTTTTTATAATCAAGGAATTAGCTTTTTATCACTTTTTGATTCTACTTTTTTTGTTGACAATTGGGGTTTGAATGTTGCACTTATTGCAACGATGATTGCTGGATTAGCAATATTTTACGTGGCAAATAAGATATTTCCTTTTATTTTAATTTTTCCAACGTTAGCATTAATGCTTACATCAGCCTTTATTTATAATACTTTTTTCTGGCATTATTTTTTTATTTATGTCTATTTGATATGTTCTTTATGGCTTGTATATCAACGAAAAACAGATTTGAAATTTAAATATGTTCCGTTAATTTTACTAGCTTATTTATCATTAATTTTAATTTTTTGGTCAACAAATCCAAAGCATTATAATGAAACGTATAACAATCAATACGCAAGTTTAGCTCAATATATAAAAAATAATGATAGATTAAATAGCTCAAAAATACTTGGCATTGAGATGATTCCAGAAAGTTTGGGTGTGTATTTGAAGAAGTATAATATTGATGTGTACCATCTTTGCGCAGCGGAAAAGTATAGTAATTTTTATGTTAATAAAAACCACTGTAAATATAAATTCGGTTGGAACGCCTTTGATAAAAGTTATGATGAAAAAGGTACATATTTGATTATTCCAGAAAAATATTACCCAAATAATAATGTTGTGCGCTTTTATGACAAAAACAAAAAAGATATTTTTTATCTAGTTCTAGTTGAAAATGTATATAAAGTTAAAATTTTTGAGTTGAAAAAATCAAAATAGAGTATCCGTTTAATAAACTTTAATCAAAAAAATGAAATATACATCTTTTGGTCTATTTTTTTAGTGAAATATCAACCGTTTAATGTATGGTAAATAATAAATAAATATTGTAATCTTGTACCGTGATAGATGTGTAAATCTATCGGGGCAAAAGAGGTAAGACTTGAAAAAATATTCATTCAGATTACAACCAGTCTTGGATATTCGCGAAAAAACGTTAGAAGACAAAAGATTGGAAATGGCACAAGTTATTCAATTGCTAAATGAGCAACAAGAAGGTCTTGAAAGACTTTTGGCAAAACAAGGTTCTTATAAAGAAGAATTGGAAAGCTTGTCACTAGAAGATATCTTGAATGTATTTGCTCTCGCAAACTTCGAAAATTATATGGTAACTCTTCAAGAACAAATAACACAACAGAAGTTTACTATAGAAAACACAAAAAAGGCTTTAAGAGTAAAGCAAGAAGCGGTAAACGAAGCCCTAAAAGACGTTAAAGTTTTTGAAAAACTCAAAGAAAAACAATCTCAAAAGTTCTATAGAGATATAGAAATGAAAGAGGCAAACGAGATAGACGACATCTCAACAGCAAGATACAAACTAAAAAGAGCATAACAAAAGGTAAAAATGACACAACAACTAGACTTAACTTTCAATACAGCGAATACAATGGATAAGATGATGACTCAATCTCAATCAAAATCTTATTCAAGTTCGTCTTATACAAATGCAGATCAATTTGACAATTATTTGAGCTCTGCAAATAAAAGTTATACTCAAGAAAATAGTAGAAGTTTCAACGATACTAAAGCTCAAACTAAAAATGAATATAAGACAAATTCACAACAAGATAATAAATCTAATAATGTGACTGAAAATAAAACAGAATATAAAGAAACAACAAAGTACGAAGAAAAATCAAATACAACTACAGCAGATGATAAAAACTCAGTAAAAGAAAATGTAGAAAATAATGAAACAAATGTTTCTACTGACCTTGTGGCAGATGATGTGGTTGTGGAAAACAACGAAGTTGATGTTAATGCAATGATGTTGGTAAGTAACGCTCAAATGGCTAACCTAGAGCCTGCTAATAATGAAACTGTTAATAATCAAATTGCAATGTCTGATGTTGTTGTCGATGACGAAATCCCAGCAGAGGCAATTAAATCTGGTATCAATTTAGATACACTAGCAAAAGCTGTTGAAACAGGCGTAGAAGATACAACTGGTGTTAATATGCAGGCTGTTGAAAATGCGGTTAAAGATACAGTTTCAAAAGAAGATACTATCGCTGCTTTATATAAAGTCGGAGCAGATAAGGTTAAAGAAGTAAAAGACGTAAAAGATGTAAAAGATGTAAATGTTGATACAAAAGTTGAAGTTAAAATCGACGAAACTGACCTAAAAGACGATACTAAAATCGCTTTGAATGATGACATTAAAATCGTAGATAAAATTAGCGACAGTGCTAAAGATGTTAAGGTTGAGTTAGACGCTGAAACTAAAACTGATGTTAAAGCTGATTTAGATGTTAAGAATGACGTTAAAAATGTAGATGAAAAACAGATTGTAGCAGACGTTAAAGATGACAAAAAAGTTGAAAATAACAATGTAGCAATTAACCTTCAAGACATCAAAGAAAATGTTGAAAATAAAGTAAACGTAATTAACGATAATGAAATTGTTGATAACAAAACTCAAAAAATTGAAACAAATGCTACTACAAATGCAGACAAAATGAATGATTTGAAAGATGAAATTCAATCTGCAAAACTTGAAAACGCTTATGAAACAATGAGTACTCAAGATGAAAAATCTGTTAAAAACGATAATAAAGTAGTAGATGATAAGTTTGCAAAAACAAATGTTCAAGCTGATGAAACAATGGACATAAAAGACGATACAAAGGGTATTGAATTTGTTTCTCAAAAACAAGACAAAGTTGTAGACAAAAATGACGTCCAAGATAAACATTTAGCAAACGTAAAAGAAAAAGTTGAAAACGTTAAAATCCAAGTTGAAGATAACGTAAAGGTTAATGTAAACAACCAAGTTCAAGACAGTGCAAAAGTTGAAAAAGCAAACGAAACAATGACTAAAGCGGGGTTGTCAACACAAACTTTACGTGAAATGGACGGTAAAGTTACAGCAATGGAAACTGGAAATCAAGCTGGCGCTCAATTTGGCGAAACATCTCAAGAAATGTTAATGCGTGATATGTTATCTCAAAACGCAACAACTCAAACTACAGATGCAAAAACAACAGTTGATTTTGCTCAAGCTATGAACAAAACAACTATTACTCAACAAACACAAACTCAACAAAATATTCAAGAAGCACAGGATGTTAGTATTTTAGATCAAATTAGAGCAAAATTTGCAGTTTCAAAACAAAATGGCTTGCAAAAAATTACAATTGGCTTAACTCCTGAAAGCTTGGGTAAGGTAACTGTAGAAATCGTAAAAGGTCAAAACGGAATTTCAGCTCACTTGTTAGCAGATAATCCTCAAGCGAAGGAAATTTTAGACAAAAATCTTGATGGATTGAAATCAGTACTTCAATCGCAAGGTGTGAACGTTAACAACGTAAACGTAAAAGTTGCAGAAGCAGGTCGTTCTTCTGATAGCAACAATAACATGTTCCAAAATGAAGACGGACAGTTTAACCAAGGTTCAAACGGTGAACATTCAAGAGGTGATAGCTCATCAAATCAAGAAAGACGTTCTGAATACGAATTTATGCAAAACAACGCAATGCAAACAGATAATTCAGAGGTCGAGGAAACAACAAACACCGTTCAAATGGAAAAAACTGTAAGTATCAAAGGCGGAAATGGCAAAATAAGTTATAAATTATAGTATGTGAAATAAATGGAGAGGTAGGTAAAGTAAATGTCAAGTGTTACTTCGCAATTAACTCAATTGCAAACAAATACGGCAATTAACGAAAGTAAACAACAGAAAAAAAGTACGAATGACGTAACTGATGCAAATATGTTTCTAAAACTAATGTTGAAACAAATGGAGCAACAAGACCCAACAGAACCAACAGATAACTCTCAATGGTTGGCACAAATGGCTCAATACTCATCATTAGAAGCAATGAACAATTTGAACTCAAGTTTCGGTGAAGTTGCAAATCAATTGAAAACGATGAATGACACAATTTCATCAAATGCATCAATTACTCAAACATTGTCATTAGTGGGCAAGGATGTAACTTTGAATGTACCAAAATATGATGACAAAGGGCATGTTGTAACAAATGAAAAAGGTGAAGTTCAATACGACAAAGTAGAGGGTACAGTTTCAGAAGCATCCTTTGCAGATGGCACAGGATACATTAAAGTTGGTGATAAATCTTATCCAATCGGATACGTAGATTCAATCAAAAATCCACAACAAAATCCGCAACAAGATACATAAATATAATTAAATAAAAAAAAGAATAGTCGGAAAGACTACAAGACTTGGGAAAGTCCTCAACGGAATGAGGCAAAAAGATATTCTGAACTTATTTCAGAAATAAAAACGAAAATAATAATTATTCATAAAAGGACATAGAGGAGGAAACATGTCACAAGCTTTATACACATCAATGACAGGGTTGAACGTAGCTCAGCAGGCAATCAATGTAGTATCAAACAATGTAGCAAACATTAATACTACAGCCTTCAAATCAGCTGATGCAAGATTTGCAACTTTGTTCTCAAACACATTAACAGCAGGTAATGCTCCTTCTGCAACTGCAGGTGGTACAAACCCTAAACAAATCGGTTTAGGTGTAAAATTGGAAGCTATTACTAGAAACTTCACAATTGGTTCTTACTTATCAACAGGTAACTCTGACGACTCAATGATTTCAGGTCGTGGTTATTACACAGTAATGGACCCATCTGGTAACGTATTCTTAACTCGTGACGGTGGTTTCACTCTAGATGCTAACGGCGATATGATTACTGCATCTGGTAACAAAGTTTTAGGTGCAGCAAGATTAACAAGTGAAGAAGCATCTCAAGTTCCAATTCACGTTCCAAGATCAATCACTTCAACTGTTAGTGGTGCAGATTTAACAAATAAATCATTAGGTGAATTGAACAATGCAGAATTCACAGCTGGTAAGTTAGATATCAATGTTACTAGTAAAGGTGAACTTGCAAAAATTCAAATTGAAATCACGCAAGATATGATTGACGATGCTCAAGGTGTAGATGAGCTTTGCGCAAAAATTAACGATGCGATAAGACGTGCAATTGCAAACACAAATTGTGAAGTAACAGGTGCACCTTTACAAGACCCACCAACTGTTACATTCAATCCTGGTACAGATGGTACAATCAAATTCAAGATTGAAAACGGTACAAATTCAACAGCTAGTATGCAATCTTCATCAACAGCTAACTTTGCAAAAGTTTTAAGTTTAGATACCGTAAAACTTTCTGATATGACTGCAAATCCAGACGGTATTTCATCAAAAACATTATCTTATGTAGTTCAAGTTGACCCAGAAGCATCTCCTGACACAAGAACATCTTTATCAGGTTATACAATTGGTGCAGACGGTACTATTGAAGCATCATACGATAATGGTGATAAATTAACAGTAGTATTGAACGATACAACTCACGCATTTGAATTCCAATATGTAACAGCATCAGGTGTTTACATTCTTGGAGATGACGTTACAATGAACCCTAACGTATGTTCTGAAAGCAGTTTGGTAATGCAAATTGCAACAGTTACAAACGAAGCAGGTTTAGTATCTCAAGCAAGCAACTTATGGACAATCGGACCTGATACAGGTGACGTTTCTTACACAGTTGCAGGTCAAATGGGTACAGGTGAAATTGTAACAGGCGGTTTAGAAGGTTCTAACGTTGACCTTGCAAGAGAATTATCAAATATGATTGTTGCTCAACGTGCAATCAATGCTAACTCTCGTGTATTCGGTACAGCAAGTTCAGTATTAGAAACATTATCTCAATTAGGTAGATAATAAATTATAATTGGTAAAGGGCGCTTTTAAAGCGCCCAATATCAAGTGCAACTTGGGATTTTAACATTGTTAAGCAATGTTAAGTATCTCAAAACATGCTGAAACCATGATATATCATGCTTTCAGGCATAACACGATAGGATAGGAAATAAAAAGTTGTCCTAATCATGAACAGGGTTTATAATAGATTTATGTTCATTCCTTAAAGGACATCTCTTGTAGAGGTTATACCTTATGGTTGAAAAAATTAAACAAGTTTTATCACAAATACAAGAGCAAATCGCACCTTATACACCAAATATAGTCGCAGTTACCAAGTACTTCGGTAGGGAAGCAATCCTAGATGCTTATCAAGTAGGGTTGAGAAACTTCGGAGAGTCAAGAGCGGTAGAGGCAATAGAAAAGATTAACTCGTTACCAGAAGACGTTAAAGCAAATTCTAAATTTCACTTTATCGGACATCTTCAAACTAACAAGGTTAACAAAGTTGTTAAAAACTTCGATGTTATACATTCAGTTGATTCTTTAAAGCTTGCTCAAGCCATTTCTGATGAGGCGATAAAAGAAGGGAAAGTTCAAGATGTATTTCTTCAATTGAACAATGCGAACGAAGAACAAAAGTTCGGGTTCTCAAAAGAAGAATTGTTTGAAAACTTCTCACAAATCAAAGATTTAAAAGGCTTGAATGTTTTAGGTCTTATGAACATCGCTCCACTTGGGTTAAGTGAAAATGAATTAGATATACTTTTTGAAGATGTGAGACAAACTCAAAATGAATTAGTGAAAGAGTTTAACTGCGAATTAAAAGAGCTATCAATGGGTATGAGTCAAGACTATCAAATCGCGGTGCGACATGGAGCAACCATGTTACGTATAGGTAGAAAATTATTTAGTAATTAATATATTGGAGGACGAATTAGTGGCTATTACAGAAAAAATCAAAGGTATTGTAGACTTTTTAACACAAGGATTAGAACAACGCGATGACGTTTTTGAAGATATGATGGATGAAGCAGGTGAAGAATATGAAACAGATGACAATTTAGCATTGGCACCTTCATATCAACAATCACCATTCACTCAAAGAAATGATAAAGCAGATTTAAAAGTAGTTGCACACCCAAATATGAGAGGCTCAGAAGTTATGATTATTGAACCTCGTTCATTCGGTGAAGCTGGTCAAATTGTTCAAAATTTAAAAGATAGAAAAACTATCGTTTTGAACTTACATTTGTTAGACAAAGAACAATCTCAAAGAACAATTGACTTTGTTTGCGGTGCTGCAAGTGCATTAGGCGGTCAACCTCAAAAAGTTGGTGATATGGTATTCGTATTCACTCCAAACAACGTAACACTAACTGTTGACGCAGCTAAAACTCAAGCTCAACTTAATGATTCATTATGGACAGGTAGAGCATTCTAAATTTTAAAATATGATTTGTGATAGTTGGATTTTTAGGGTACTTCGGTACCCTTTTTTTTAGCAATAATCGAAGATTATTACTAAAAAAAGAGCAAAATATACCAATTTTGTTTGTTTTGCTCCGCAAGGTCTTCCGGGCAGTGAAACTTTTGGTGGCAAAAGTTTCACAAAACCACGATACGCCTTCGTTTACATCAAATGTATAGCTCAACTTGTAATGGACGAACTCGCTATAGCTCAAACAACGTCCATTTTGTACCTGTTTCGCTAACATTGATAGCTCACTACGGCTATTATCGAAAGGCTTATAATACTTAAGAGGACGGTCAAGGCATTTGCCTTGACCGTCCTCTTAATAACCATTATATTTATTTAATGTTTTATTTATTTTCTGCTTGTTTATTCATAAACGCATTTCTATTTTTTACAAGTTCAGCTGCTGTCATAGCAACACCTGCAGCGATTGCGATTTTACCTGCAAGACTAGCGGTATTTTGTTTAGATACTTTTTGCATTAATTCATTTGCCCCAACAACAGTACAAGCTGTTAAAACACCATCAAATGCAGCTTTAGCACCAACTAAAACTTGTTTTTTGTTTGTTTTCAAGAAATTCCAAGTCTTTTTAGCGCCATTTACGACTTTCTTGCCAAAATTTGTTGTCTTTTTTGCAACATCTTGAGTTATTTCTAAAGTATCTTTTGGGGCTTCTTTTGTTGATACAATACCTGCTTGACACTTACAATTTGGGTCTGAACAACCGAAACTTGTTGTTGGAGTCATAAAGTTTGCGTTAATTGGTGATACGTTCATGATAGTTCCTTATTTTCCTGATACTTATTAAAGCATCCTAAAAATAAAAATTGCCATAATTTCGGCAAATGTTAAGAATCTGTAACTTCTTCAAAAGATGTTTTGTCAGTTCCACATACTGGACATGTATAATCTTCTGGTTGGTCAGCGAATTTTACACCTTCTTTTTCCTCATCGTAAATCCAACCGCAAGGGATACATTTGTATTTCATAATTTTCTCCTTTCATTTCTTATAGATTATTAGTATTAAAGTTTTCGCTTTTAAATTGTCATGGTCGGCGATTTATGCTAATATTTTTGTATTATGAAACACGAATTTGAACAAAAAGTATTTTATTCTGACACCGATGCTTATGGTGTTGTATGGCATGGCTCTTACCTTCGTTGGATGGAAATGGGACGAGTTGAGTTGTGCGAAAAAGCAGGCTATTCTCTAACAAAATTGTTTGAAGATGATGTAACTTTGCCTGTTGCAGAAATTAATGTTAGATATAAATCACCTGCAAAATTAGAAGAAAATCTTTTGATTGAAACAACTTTAATTGAGTCAACAAAAATTTCAATGACATTTGGGCAAAAAATTTATAATGCAGAAAATAAAAAGCTTCATATAGATGCAAAAGTTAAAGTTGTTGCAACACACAATGACGGCAATCTTTATAGAAGCTTGCCACAAGATTTAGTAAATTTTATTGAAAAGGTTAAAGAATAATGGCAAAAGTTAGATTAAATAAATATATCGCATCTGCAGGAATTTGCTCACGTCGTAAAGCTGATGAAATGATAGAGCAAGGACTTGTGAATGTGAATGGAAAACGCGTTTCGGAGTTGGGTTATTTGGTTTCAGAAAAAGACAAAGTTTTTATTGAAGGAAAATTAATTCACCCTCTAAAACACGAATATTACCGTTTTTATAAACCAGCGGGATATATTACAACAGCAGATGATGAAAAAGGTCGAAAAACGATTTATGACATTTTGCCTGAGGAGTTACACAAATTAAACCCTGTTGGACGTTTGGATAGAGAATCTACTGGTTTGATTATCTTAACAAATGATGGTGAATTGATTAATGAATTGACTCACCCATCAGTTAAAATTCAAAAAGTTTATATTGTAAGTATTAACGGCAGAATTAACCAAAATCATATTGACCAGATGGCTGCGGGTATTGAAATTGAACCTAACAAAAAGGCTTATGCAGAGGTTGAAGTGTTAGAGATTTCTAATAAATCAACTTTAATGGAAGTTGTTTTATATCAAGGTTTGAATCGACAAATCAGAAAGATGTTTGATTACTTAGGTTTTGAAGTTGAATCTTTAAAGAGAGTTCAACACGCAACAATTACTCTTGATGGTTTAAAACGAGGGGAATTTAAACCAATCAAGCCAAAACAAGTTAAAGAATTGAAAGCGTACATTGAAAAGGCTGCAAAGAAATAATGATTAGTATTGCCATAGTCGGAAATATAGCATCTGGAAAGTCTACCGTAGAAAATATTTTACGCAAAAATGGCTACAAAGTTTTTGATTCAGACATAATTGCTCATGAGGTTTTAGACGACTTTTCAGAAATAATTATCAATGCGTTTAGAGAATTTGATATTTCTGAGAATGGAAAAATATCTCGTAAAAAGTTAGGTGCAGTAGTTTTTGCTGACAAAAATTTAAAAGAAAAATTAGAAAATATTGTTCACCCAGAAATTAAAAACAGAATTAAGAAAATTTTTGAAAAGAACAATTCTGAAAAATATGTTTTTGTATCAATTCCGTTACTTTTTGAGGTTGAGTGGCGCAATTTATTTGATAAAATTTTGTTTATATATACAGACGATGAAATCCGCTTAAATAGGCTTATGCAACGTAATAATTATACAAAAGAAGAAGCGTTGGCACGTATTAAGGCACAACTACCACAAGAAGAAAAAGCTAATGCATCAGACTTTGTAATAGAGAATAATCATAACATTGATGTATTGCAAAAATATATTGAGCGGTTTATAATCCGACTAGAGGATAACGGAGAAACTTAGTGTCAGTTTACTTAGTATCAAAACTGGAAGCCGAAAAAAAGAAACGCGCACAAGTTGTATTAGGTGTTTCTCTGCTTGTTGTTGCAATTTTTACGATAAGTGTTATCTTCTTCCAACTTTTATTAAGAAATGAAAGAATTGAGATTGAAAGTCATATTACAGAAGTTGCAAAGCAAAGTGCTCAAGCTGCAAACATTATGATTGCTGGTGATTTTCAAACTCTAGCTTTATATGCACATTTACTAGAAAAAAATCCTAAAGCTTTAGATAAAAAGAATGTAGATAAATGTTTAGAAAAGGCAATTGTAAACACTAGATTTTTATCAATGGCAATAGCTTATCCTGACGGTCAAGCAAGAATTTATGATTCGAGAAAAGGCTTCTTCCCATATCAAAATGTAAAATCTTTCCGTTACTTCCAGTCTGCTATTAATGGCAAAAACTTTGTAGATTTTATTAATAATTACTACGACGAAGATAAGTTAATTGTGTTGTTTGCTATTCCGCTAAAGAGTGCAAATGGCAATGTGATCGGTGTTTTAACAGCTTCTCAAAGAGTTTCAGACTTTATCAATGCAATTGATATCACAGCTTTTAATGACCAAGCAGTTGTTCATATTATTGATGACGAAGGTCATTTGATTTTGCGTGATACAAGCCCTAGAACCGTTTTAAAATCCTCTATATTTGAAACTGACGAGGTTAATGATAAAGTTAGAAAAGAAGCTTTGAAGTCTACAAATCCAGTTAGTTATTGGTTTAAAGATGAAAATGGTGTAAAAAAGGTTGCCGCATTTGTTCCATTGGGTTATAACAATTGGAAAGTGCTTGCAATATTACCATTTAGTTCAATTAATCACAATACAAAAATGGTTTTGAGATATGCAATTTTATTCTTCTTATTAATCAATACACTTGTTGTTATTGCAGCAAGATACAACTGGATTGTAAGACAACGTTCTGACAATATGATTATGGATTTGGCTTTACAAGATGATGTTACAAATTCTTTGAACAAAGCTAGTTTCTATATTGAGTCAGAAAAAATGCTTTTGAAAACAGATATTGAAGAAGAACCTTTAGCACTTTTGGTTATGGATATTGATAATTTTAAAGTTATCAACGAGGTTTATAATGTCAAAAAAGGTGACAAGGTTTTACGTGATATTGCAAAAATAATTTCTAAAGCTGTTGCTGAAAATGGTATTTATGCAAGACTTAACGACGACAACTTCGCTATAATGATGAAATATGACACAGAAGAGGATTTAGTTGATTTTGTTGATAGCGTAACGGATGAATTATCAAGTTATAAACTTAATATAAAATTAGTACCATCTTTTGGTATTTTCAAAATAGCAGATAGAAGTTTAACTATTAATGCAATGTGTGATAGAGCAAATATTGCAAAACGTACTGTAAAAGGTCTTGTAGGCGAAAGATATGCATTCTTTGATGAAAGCTTAAGCAAGGCTATCTTAGAAGATAAACAAATTGAAGACGAGATGAAACAAGCTCTTGAAGAACATCAATTTGAAATGTATTTGCAACCAAAAATTAGTATGGAAACAATGAAACCTTGTGGTTCAGAAGCTTTAATTCGATGGAATCATCCTAAAAAAGGCTTGATTCCTCCATACAAGTTTATTCCTCTTTTTGAAAGAAATGGATTTGTCGTTGAAGTTGACAAATACATTTGGGAAGAGGCTTGCAAAACTATTAGAAAATGGCTAGATGAAGGTAAAGAACCTTTACCAATCTCTGTAAACTTGTCTAGAATCCACTTTAAATATGATGACTTAGTAGATGTAATTCAAGGCTTGGTTCAAAAATATAATGTTCCTCAAAAATACTTTGAATTAGAACTTACAGAAAGTGCATTCCTAGATAACGAAGGTGCAGTAAATTCAACGTTAATCAGATTGCAACAACTTGGTTTTACAATCGCAATGGATGACTTCGGTGTAGGTTATTCTTCATTAAATATGTTGAGAAAACTTCCTGTTAATGTTCTAAAACTGGATAGAGGATTTATTAATGAAGCAACTTGTACTGAAAGAGGCTTTATCGTTCTAAATCACGTAATTCATATGGCTAAAGACTTGAAGGCTACTGTTGTTTGTGAAGGTATTGAAACTGAAGAACAAGCAGAAACTTTGAAAAATGCTGGTTGTGATATCGCACAAGGTTTCTTATATGCAAAACCAATGCCAGTAAAAGAATACGAAGACTATGTTTATAATCACGAAGGTGTATACAATTAGTAATGAATTTTGATGAATATTATTTAAATCAAAATCTTATCTTTTTACGAAAATCGATTCCCGATATTGAAAAAAGAATGAAGGATGTCGAAATTACTAATAATTTTCGAGTTGGAAGCTCTCACACAGGTTATCCGATTTTGTTTCGCAATGATGTTGCATTAAATGACCAATATGACCCTCTTGAAGAGTGTGTGAATGTCTTTGAGTCAGTTCCACAGTCAAAATATAATTTATATATAA
The DNA here is from genome assembly GCA_937895785.1 of uncultured Candidatus Melainabacteria bacterium. Taxonomy (GTDB): domain Bacteria; phylum Cyanobacteriota; class Vampirovibrionia; order Gastranaerophilales; family Gastranaerophilaceae; genus UBA6984. The sequence goes on from CALBKW010000052.1 coordinate 13,180, forward strand.
TTTGTGGACTTGAAATGGGACATTTACTAAATTTCTTTAGCAATAATTCTAAAGCTCACATAATTTTATTTGAGAATGATTTAGAATTGATGAAATATACTTTTTCAAAAGTTAGCCTGATAAAAATATTAGGTAACCCTAATGTGTATGTTGTTTCAAACTATAATGAACTTGCTACCGTAATGAAACATATCAAAACTTTAGATATTATTAATAGCACTTATGTAGTTTCAAACAAATTTTACTCAAAAGCCTATGGTAATGTCATGGCTGTTCTTCAAGAGTCTTATCTATAATAAAACTTAATGTAATGTCTTATTTTATTGAATTATAAAAGTGATATAATAGCTTTATATCTACTTTTTCATTGGTTATTGCATCAATTAATTCTGTCTTTAATTCTTCAATGTTTTTTAAGTGCTGAAAATGAAATAATTCATCAGGTTCAACTTCAAGAGCATTTAAAATATTAGTAAGTGTTTCTGAGGTTACGAAGTTATTTCCACATTCGATTTTGCTCAAATTTCTTTCACCAACACCAACAAGTTCTGCAAGTTTCTCTTGAGTTAATCCTTTTTTAGTGCGGAGTTCTTTAATTCGTCTTCCTAATAGTTTTTTTATATCTATATTATTGTCCATTACTATCCTCAATGACAATATAATACGCTATATTTTTTATTAACATAACGTAATTTAAAACTCTAAAATAATTGACAGAGAGTTTTAAATTTCTTACAATAGAGCATGTGAGTTCGGATTTCTTTTAAAAGTTTGTCTTTTATGGAGAGAAAATTTAAGTTAAGGAGTCATTATGAAAACTAATAATTATATTAAAATTTTATTTGTGTTTTTCCTAATGTTTTTTATCAATGCAGATTGCTTGGCAAAAGTCGATATTAACCAAAAAATTCCTAATTGTCCTAGACAAAATGTAAAAACAAAAAAGATAACAACTCCAACGACCATAGTTGCTTTTTTCGAAAAATGGGCAAATAGTATTGGAAATGATATAAATCTAAAATTATTTAATACTGAACTTACAGGGGTTTACAAAAATGATCAAAATTTAAATGAAACATATCCAAAGTTGGAAATTCTAAAAAAGGCTAATGGTGAATTAATAAGTTGTAATGTATATGGTGGTGTATTAAATGAAACTACGTATAAAAAATTAAAATCGCCGTTATTATATGATGCAGAACATAATATTTGTGTCGCAGCAACAAGTGTAAGAGATTATTCCCAAAGTGAGAATCCATATTTTGAAGAACCAAAATTTATGCAAGAAGTTGTGTTAATTTATGGAGATTTCCCTAATATTGAACAAGGTGATATAGGATTAAGAGAAATTGCATTAGTACCTAGTTTTGCTACGGATGAAAAGAAAACAGAAAAATATATTAAAGAAACTATGAAACTTTATAAAAAATTATTAAGAGCCGAAGAAAAAGGAGTTTCTTTAGATAAAATTCAGGCCAAGCCTGCCGAGTATTTATATAATGGAATTGGTGGTTTTATTGAATTTGTCTTGCAGGCTCTATATGTTATGTTACAAGAGGGGTAATGCATTGAATAAATACAGTATTTTTGTGGTTATATTTATTTTTCTAATGCAAGGTTCTGTTTTTGCAAGTAATAATGTAACGTTTAAAACAACTAATAATATTACAACTTTTTATTATAATGGCAAAATAGTTGGAACTTATAGAACTAGAAACATGACAAATGGATATGTTGAAACAGAAACCTGTTATGACGGTTCTTGCCAATACGATGTTATGTCTCCAATGATGTCAAAGAAAAATATT
>CALBKW010000053.1 GCA_937895785.1 uncultured Candidatus Melainabacteria bacterium
ATGTAGTTTTACCAGCACCTTGCAAACCTAGCATCATAATCACAGAAGGGTGTCCTGACAAATTCAACGGGCTTGTTTCTTTACCCAACAATGCAACTAACTCATCATGAACAATTTTAACAAGTTGTTGCGCTGGGTCAACACCTTTTAAAACCTCTTCACCTTCTGCTCTATCTTTAATATTTGAAATAAAAGCCTTTACAACTCTCAAGTTAACATCAGCTTCTAACAAGGCACGTCTAATTTCACGCAATGCCTCTTGCATATTGTCTTGTGTAAGTTCTTTATTACCTGATGTTTTTCTTATAATCTCTTGTAATTTATCGCTTAAATTATCAAACATTTTTACCCCTTAATTTGTACATGTATATATATAATATATCATGAAAAAATCCCTCTACTGTCGGTATTGTAATTTTTATGTGCTTAAAGTTTAATTATTATAAAAAGAGGTAAATTATGGAAACACTAACTGTTACAAACGAAATTAACGAAACTATTGAAAATATTTATAACTTTGCAAAAACAAATGATGCAATAAAAGAAGACTACGTTGAATATACAAAAACAATGGGCATCTACAATTCACCAGAAGAAGCGACTAAAGAATATTACATTCCCTATATTTTTGAACGCAATATTCCTGAATTGAATAAAACACCGTTAGAAGTTTTCAACGAAACTCAACAAAATGAGATTTCTAAATCATTAACAAATTCTTTTACCTCTCTATTTAGAGTAAAAAGAGTTTTAAAAAATGGCTTTGAAGTTTATAACGTAATCAACGAAAAAGATTACACTCTTAACGTAACCTCAAGAATGACAGAATTTAGAGGCTTTGGCGTTGGGCAATTTATCGTTGCAAGGATATTTAATTATCAAAATAATTTCTATATTATTGAACTTACAGGACATTTGCCAGAAAGCAAAAAAGAAGATGCAATGCGCTATGCTATGGCAAAAATTATCCACGAGCCTTATTTAGTTTATGAGGATAATTCAAAAAAAGAAGACGAAATTAAAGCAAACATTGCAAAAATGTATGACAAATTTTTAGAGGCTTTTAAGACAGATGAATTAATCACTATAAATAAATTTGCAGATGAAATTATTGGTGAATTTAATGAATATGTTGAAAACGGCACACCTTTGAATCTTGACGATAAAATTGAAGAGCCTAAAGAGTTAAAATATTTTGAAAGCGTTGAATTTGACAACGATTACGACAATTTTGTAGAAAAATCTTTGCAAGGCTTTTCATCACACAAAAAGCCTTATGATGTAGGCATTATCTACGATAAAGAAAACGGCTTATATGTTGTACCGTTCTACAAAACTTTAACAAAAATATTAGAAGACAACTCTTTAGAAACAGTTGAAAACGCAAAAGATTGTATAAAATATTTTCTAAATTCCGACAAGATTTCTAATTCTATATTAAAAAGAATTTATGCAAAATATCCTAATTTCTTAGAACTTGCAAACAAAGTAGAAGAAACTAATTTGAGTTTTGACGAAATTTTGAGCAAATACAAAAAAATGTTTTTAACACATAGAATCTACTCTCAAACAGCAATTTTGTACTCCTCAAGCGTATTTACTTCAACAATAGATTCGGCAATAGAAAAAGAAGAAAAGGCGCAAGTTGATTACACAAACGTAGGCAGAAACGCACCTTGTCCTTGTGGTTCTGGTAAAAAATTCAAACACTGTTGTGGAAAATAATCAAAATTCCGCCTGACAACCCTTGAAATATTGTAGCCTATATGCTACAATATTCTTATGAAAGAAATCATTTATTACCAAACTATTGACAATAAAGTTCCTTATCTGGACTGGTATAAATCTCTTGACAAAAGTTTAAAAATAGCTATAGATAAACGCTTATCAAAAGTTGAACGTGACTTATATGGAGATAATAAACGACTATCAGAAGATTTATATGAATTAAAGTTTTCAAATGGATTAAGGATTTATTATACTGAAATTGATAACATTATTGTTTTGTTATTCACAGGTGGTAATAAATCAAAGCAAAATAAAGATATTGAAACAGCAACAAGGTACTTAAACGATTATAAAGAAAGGGTTAAATAATGAACGAAAGACAAAAAACATTATTACAAAACTTTCCAAAGCATAAAGATAATTTAAAATTTCAGCTAAATAATGATGATGAATATGCTCAAATGTGGCTAAATAGCCTATTAGAAGATTATTCAGAAACGAAAGATGTAAATGAATTAATTTATAATTTAAAACCAATGATTGAAGCAAGATATACAATCTGTGATTTTGCAAAAAAAATTGGTATTCACAGAATTACTTTATACAAAATATTCTCACGAAAAATGCTTCCTAGCATAGAGATTTTACATAAAATCTTTTTAGGATTAGGATATAATTTAAAATTATCAGTACAAAAATATTAAAATTGGAAGTTTAAATGGAAAAATGGTTAAATTTAGTAATGGAAATTCAAGGGCTTGCGCAATCAGGGCTTGCCTACACAGAAAACCCTTATGATATCGAACGCTATGAAAGACTCCGTGATATTTCTGCAGAATTACTTGCTGAAAAAAGTGAAATGTCGTTTAAAAAGGTTAAAAGTTTCTTTTGTAGCGAAAGCGGATATCAAACGCCCAAAATTGACACTCGCGCAGTTATAATAAAGGATAACAAAATTCTTTTAGTTCACGAAAACAATGGAACTTGGTCACTCCCTGGAGGGTGGTGCGATGTTACAGAAACAATAAAATCTAACACCGAAAAAGAAGTTCGTGAGGAAGCTGGTTTAAACGTAAAGGCAACAAAGCTTATCGCTCTACAAGACAGAAACAAGCACAATCCACCACTATATGCTTATGGCGTTTGCAAAGTATTTGTTCTATGCGAACTTTTGGGCGGAGAATTTGTCACAAATATTGAAACGACAGAAATCAAGTATTTCTCTTTAGATGAAATCCCTGAAAATTTAGCAAAAGAAAAAACGACAAAGAAACAAATAGAAATGTGCTTTAACGCATACAACAATCCTAATTGGCAATGCGAATTTGATTAGTTTTACAAAATCTTATGCTACAATACCACTATGAACAGATGTAAATGGTGCAATCTTAAAAACCCAAAATACATTGAATACCACGACAATGAGTGGGGAGTTCCAAATTTTGATGAGCATTATTTGTACGAAATGCTTGTTCTTGAATCTTTCCAAGCAGGCTTATCTTGGGAATGCGTTTTAAACAAGCGTGAAGAGTTTAAAAAAGCATACGACAACTTTACCCTCGAAAAAGTTTGCAAATACGGTGATAAAAAAGTTGCAGAATTACTTGAAAACAAAGGTCTTATCAGAAATAAATTAAAAGTAAAAGCAAGTATAAATAATTCCAAAATTTTCAAGCAAATTCAACAAGAATTTGGCTCATTTCATGCATATTTAAAAAGTTTTTCTAGTGATAAAATATTTTATGAAACAGACAAAACTCATTCTGAATTATCCGACAAAATTTCCAAAGATTTGCAAAAACGTGGAATGAAGTTTGTTGGTACAACTATTATATATTCTTATTTACAGGCAATCGGTATTATTAATTCACATGACAAAAATTGCTTTTTATACAAAAAGGAAAAATAATGAAACATATTGACGAAAAAACAAACGCAATAAGACTTTTAGAACAAAAAAAGTTAAAATTTTCAACACATAACTACGTAAATTCAGGTGCTATCAGCGGAGTTGAAGTAGCACAAGCATTAAATGAAAACCCTGACATTGTTTTTAAAACTCTTGTGACTGTTGGGAAATCCAATCAAAATTATGTATTTTTAGTGCCAGTTGCCAAAGAGTTAGACCTAAAAAAAGCGGCAAATGCAGTCGGCGAAAAGAATATCAGCATGTTGAAATCAAAGGATTTATTACCCCTAACAGGTTACATTCACGGAGGTTGCTCTCCAATTGGCATGAAAAAGCCGTTTAAAACTGTAATTGATGCCAGCGCCAAAAACTTTGAAACAATCATTTTCAGCGGTGGAAAAATTGGTTATCAAATAGAAATTAGCCTTGAAGAACTAAAAAAAGCGTTAAACTTCAAATTGGAAAATATTGTGGTTACTTCGTAAACTGCTTTGCTTTTTATAGGTTTGAAAGAGCAAAAAATATGTTATAATAAGAATATAAATATATATAAATTTTACACTGTATTTTTTATTTTGGAATAATTACTAGCAAAATTTCTTACACTTGGTTTAAAATATAGTTATGGAAAAGAACAACCGATTTAAACTCATTTCAAAATATTCACCATCAGGTGACCAACCTCAAGCCATAAAACAACTCGTGAATGGTGTTAATTTAGGGTTCGATTCTCAAACCTTACTTGGTATTACAGGTTCAGGTAAAACCTTCACTATCGCAAACGTTATTGAACAAGTGCAAAAACCAACGCTTATTATTGCACACAACAAAACACTTGCGGCACAATTATACAACGAATTTAAAGAGCTTTTTCCAGAAAATGCGGTTGAGTATTTCATCAGTTACTATGACTACTATCAACCAGAGGCGTACATTCCACGTACAGACACCTACATTGAAAAGTCAGCAAGCATTAACGAAGAAATCGACAGACTTCGACACAACACAACTCGTAGCCTATACGAAAGAAACGACGTTATAGTTGTAGCATCCGTTAGCTGTATTTACGGTTTAGGATTGCCCGAAAACTATTTTAAAGGCTCTATTGAGCTACATGTCGGAATGGAAATTTCAAGAGAAGATTTGCTTCAACACCTTGTAAGTGTTCAATACACTAGAAATGACCTCGTGCTTGAGCGTGCAAACTTCCGTGCAAGAGGTGACATTGTCGAAATTATCCCAAGTTATGAAAAAATAGTAACACGTGTTTATTTCTTTGGTGATGAAATCGAAAAAATTGTCAGAATTGATAACACCACTGGTGAAATTCTTGAAAATTGCGAATCTACGGTAATATATCCAGCCGTACATTATCTTGCTTATGACGAAAACGTAGACGAAACAATAGATTTAATTCGCCAAGAACTTCAAACAAGGCTTGTCGAATTAAAAAATCAAAACAAGCTAATTGAAGCTCAACGCCTTGAACAACGCGTTAAATACGACATTGAAATGATTAAAGAAATGGGTTACTGCTCTGGTATTGAAAATTACTCAAGAATTATTGAGCGCAGACCCGCAGGGTCTGCGCCTGCAACGCTTTTGGATTACTTTCGAGGTGATTTTTTAACAGTAATTGATGAATCTCACGTAACTTTACCTCAACTAAAAGGTATGTCACACGGAGATGCAGCAAGAAAAGATACATTAATCGAATACGGA
>CALBKW010000054.1 GCA_937895785.1 uncultured Candidatus Melainabacteria bacterium
GTGTTTTCGACAATGATAAAATAGATGTTTTTGTTAAAAATGGTGAAAAAGCTGTTCCGAAGTTATCAAATATGCTAGAAAATGCAAAAACAGAGGACGAAATTGTAGAAAGTTTATTCATTGCTGATCAAATGGCAGAAAAAGGTGTTAAAGGAATTGGAAATCTTTATTATAAAGGATTTTCAAGATTTAACAATTCTCGTTCTGCGAATGTGCAAACCTTCTTAGCTGGAGTTTATAGAAAAACACTTAATCCAGATGCTTTTGCGCCGTTAGTTAATATGTTAATGCAAAATATAAAAGAGCCACCAAAAGCTAATTTTGACCCTAACGAGGAAATAGGTGGTGCTATTTTAGAATATACTCGAGAAGCATTTAAAGAATCAAGAAAAAATAATAGTAAGAAAATATAAAGAAAAGGACAAAAAAATGAAATTACAAGCAATCACAAATCCAATCAGACGAGTAATGTTTAAAAGTGTTGAACAACCTCAAAAAGCACCTGTTGCTTCAGTTGCAAAAATTTCAGAAGGTTTAAACCAACCTGCAAAAGATGAATTTGTTAAATCATCTGCTCTTGAAGAAGAGAAACCTTTTGAATTACCAAAGGATAAAGAATTTAAAAAGCCAAGAATGGCTACAAAAGAAAAACCATATTGCGAATTTGATAATGAAAAAGTAGATTTGTTTGTAAATGCAAAAGAAAAGGCAATTCCTGCAGTAACAAAAATGTTGAATGAAGCAAAAACAGAAGATGAAATTTGCGAAGGCTTGTATATTGCAGATAGAATGATTGCTAATGGTACAAAAGGGATGGATAAAATGTATTATGGTACATTCTCAAAATTTAATGAAGACCGTTCTCCAAATGTTCAATCATTATTATCAGGTGTTTATAGAAGAATTTTAGTACCAGATGCTTTCGGTCCATTAATTAAAATGTTAGTTCAAAATATTATGGTACCTCCAAAAGATGCACCATTTGACCCTAATGAAGCAATAGGGGGTTCTATTTTAGAACATATTAAAGCTCCAGAAATACACCCTCTATAAGTAAACATATATATCTTAAAAAAGGCTAGATTTTATAATCTAGCCTTTTTTATTTATTCATTATTTGATGTTAGCATTTCAATATTTTTCTGAACATTTTTAAAGTTGTAATCAATACTTTCAATTTCTCGATATAACTCAAGAGCTTTGTCTTTGTTGCCTTGGCTTTCAAGAATTAATGCTAACTGATATTTAGCATCTAAGTGTTGAGGTTCTAATTCTAAAATCTTTTCTAATGTATGAATTTCGCTTGCTTTATCATGTTGACCGTCATACAACATTGCAAGTTTAAAGTAAGCTGTAGTATTTGTTTCATCAACATTAATTGCAGCAAGCAATGAATCTTTTTGTTCAAAAGTATTACCAATTGCTTGATAACAATCTGCTATTGCCATATAGTAACGTGGTTCATTTTCATTAATGCTTATAGCTTTTTTCAATTGAACAATTGCTTCATTGAAGTTTTTAATTTCGTAATTTACTAAACCTAATTCATAGTAAATTTCAGGGTTTGTGTTGTCATATTGAATTGCAAGAGTAAATGTTTTAAAACATTCATTCAATTCACGTTTTTCAAATTGATATCTTGCCCATTTCGCAAAAGCGTTACTCATTTCAGTGTGAACATTTTTAACTTCTAATGGGTTAACTAAATCTACAATTTGTTTGTATAAATCAATTGCGGCAATAAAGTTATTTTTACTTAAATATGTATCAATCAGTAAACGCTTAACTTCAAGGTTTTCTTCATTCTTTTCAGAAAGTTCGTTAAGCATTTCTAATCCTTCTTGCTCTTTACCACTAGCAATTAAGATTTTTGCAATATAAGTTTTTGTTTTTACTTTATCTGAAAATGGATGTTCTAAAAGTTTTTTAGCGTATTCCATTGTTTTATCAATGTTTTTAGTTAAATAGTATAAATTTACTAAGTTGTTAAGTATCCACAAACTTAAACTGTTGTTCTCATTTACTGCTAACAAGTTTTCGCAAGTTTCAATTGCGCTTTCGTAGTTTTGGACTTTAATGTATAACTCAATAAGTTTTTTATTTGTATCGGTATCTTCTGGATATATTTCAAGAATTTCATTTAATTCATCGAATGCTTCTGGATAATTTTCCATTTCAACATACAAATTAGCAAGAGTTGTTTTTATTTGTAAAAGTTCGCCATTATTATCTGTTAAACCTTCAAGGTGTTTTAATGTTTTTATTGCAGAAGCTTTTTGATTTGTTTCAACGTATAAACTACTCAATTCTTGTGCTGCAGAAATGTTATCAGGGTTATGTTTTACGACTTCTTGAAGTTCTGCGATTGCTTTTGTTGGTTGGTTCACTTTTTTGTAGCATTTAGCTAAAAGTAAACGAGCATCGCTATCGTTTTCATCTCTTGTAAGAATAGTTAAAGCTTCTTTTACTGCATCATAAATACTGTCTTCATTGTACAAAGATTTAGCTAAAATAAGTCTTAATTCGTTGTGTTCAGGTTTGATTTCTAAATATTTATAGGCTAATTTTTCAACAAGTTTGTATTTTTTCTGTTTAAATAGAATTTTTGCATGTTCTACAATTCCTTTAGGTGTTACTTGCAATTCCTTTTTTTTAGGGCTTGAAGATTCTAAAAGTATTGCATATATCATATAAATTAACGCTAAAGCAGAAATTAACGCAATTAAAAATACTAATAAGTTTGTTGACATAAAAACCTTTTTCTTTTACCTATAAATAACCTTATCTATTTATACAATGTTTTTGTAAAAATTTTATACTATCACTAGAGTATATTTTTCAATAACACTTTACTTTTAAACAAAAATTATTATAGTAAAAGTATATGCGAAACAAGTTACTATGTCTATTATCCATATTCATGATTTTTTCATCTCTAGCATTTGCTGAAGAGGTGTCAGGTACTTCTGCTTCTTGGAGTGATATTTCAGGCGCAGAGAATGCTTGGGACGGACAAAAAATGATTACTAACAAAGAGTATGAAGAAGTTGTGAAAGCTTTAGAAGAAAAGAAAAACGCTAAAAAAATAAGAGCGCAAAAAAAAGCTGGAGATCCATTAATGAAAAGCGGTAATGGTGAGATGGATTTCTTAAGTAACTTTCAAGAACAATATCCATTATTAAATTTGACAGTACCAGTTGTAACTCCATCGGGTGAAATTCCTGTAGGTCATTACAAAGTTGTAGGAACAAAAAATAACGGAAAAGTTGTTATAAATTTGTGTCAAGCATACAATGTAGTGGGTAAAATTCCTGCAACAGAAACAGAAGAAGATTTTGACGCAAACGAAATTAATTTTGTAAAATTAGAACCAGTTAATGATAATACTTTAAAATTGATGTATGGTTCAATGAATTTTAATGCATATGCATATATTAGATATGAAAATCCATAAAATGGGTTATAAAAAAATCTTACTTTTATGTTAGTTTAGAATAGTGAAACGAATTTTTTATTTAATACTATTCATATTAATCGCTTTGGTATGTCTAAAACTTTGTATTAGACAAGACATTCCGACTGAGGATGTTTACAAACACGATGTAATAAAAGACAATGGTGTCGTAAATTTTCCAAAAGACCCTGTTAATGTAGTTTTAATGGGTAAGGATTATTTGCAATCTCAAGCTCCTGTTGGTAAGTATGGTGGAGAATTAATAAGTTCAACAATAGGTGAAGGTCCAAAAACTTTTAACCCCTTTACATCAAAAGATTCAACATCTTCTTCTATGGCAGGTTTGATGTTTGACGGTTTGTTTACAACAGATCCTAAAGATGGCAGAGTTATTCCAAAACTTGCAAAATCTTATGAAACAAAAGACGGAATGACTTACATTGTAAAATTAAGACATGGTGCAATTTGGTCTGATGGTTTTCCAATTACTGCTGATGATGTTGTATTTACCTGGAATAACATTATTTTAGCAGGTCTTGGTAATACTTCAATTCGCGATATGGTTGTTATCGACGGTAAATTACCGAAAGTATATAAAGTCGATGATTATACAGTCAAATTTGTTATTTCAAAGCCATTTTCGCCATTTTTGCGATTGCTTTCTACTCAGATAGCTCCAAAACATATTTTTGCTCCAGTTGTAAAACAAGGTGCTAAAGTTTTTGACAGTTTTTATTCAACTAATACAAATCCAAGTGATTTTGTTGTTAGTGGTCCATTCAAGTTAAAAGAATATAAAGCTGCTCAAAGGGTTGTTTTTGAACGCAATCCAGATTATTACATGATAAACAAACAAAATAAGAAATTGCCTTACTTAGATAAAGTAGTCTACTTGATTGTTGGCGACTTGAATAATGAAATTCTAAAATTTGAAGCAAAAGAAATAGATGTAATCGGTTTAAGAGGTTCAAACGTAGCTCCTTACAAATCAAAAGAGGCAAAATCAGACTATAGAATTTATAATATTGGACCAGATACAGGTACAATGTTTTTAGTTGTAAATTTAAACAAGCGAAAAAGTTTAGATACAAATTATTATGTTCAGCCTGAAAAACAATTCTGGTTTAATGATAAAAATTTTAGAACCGCGATTGACTACGCAATTGATAGAAAAAGTATGGTTCAAAATATTGCTAATGGTCTTGCAAAACCGTTGTTTACTGCAGAAAGTTTAAACTCTATTTTCTTGAACAAGAATATTAAAGGACATGGTAGAGATTTGAATAAATCACGAGCTTTATTGAAAGCAAGTGGTTTTCATATTGGTAAAAATGACAAATTATATGATAAGTATAACAATCGTGTAGAGTTTGACTTGCTAACAAACGCAGGTAATACTGAACGTGAAGCTCTTGGTGTAATGATAAAACAAGACCTTGAAGATTTAGGTATGCGAGTAAATTACAAACCTATTGAGTTTAATTCACTTGTAAACAAAATGACAACAACTCTTGATTGGGATATGATAATTATGGGCTTAACAGGTTCACCATTGGAACCTCATGACGGCAAAAATGTTTGGTATTCAAATGGTTCTTTGCATTTGTTTAACCAAAGAACTGGTGATGAAACTGTTGATGATAGGTTAGAGTTTGAAAAAAGATTGGATGAAATCTTTGACAAAGCAGCTTTAGAAACAGATTTTAGTAAGAGAAAAATTTTATATGATGAATATCAACAAATAATTTACGATGAAAAACCGATAATTTATTTGTATTCTCCAGTAAGAATTGTCGCAATAAGAAAGAAATTTAAAAATATCTTTCCTTCACCTCTTGCAGGCGTAACTTACAATATTGAAGAAATTTATGAGGATAAAAATTAATGCAGATATTATTTTATATACTAAAAAGAATATTGCAGACAGTTCCGTTGTTGATTTTGGTATCAATGATAAGTTTTTTCATTATTCGATTGAGTCCTGTTGACCCGTTGGCGGAATTAAAATTAAATCCTTCAATCTCAAAAGCCACTTTACATGCAGAAAGAGAAAGACTAGGTTTGAATAAACCACTACCAGTACAATATTTATTATGGGCAAAGTCTTTTGTTAAAGGTGATTTAGGGGTGACAACTACTGGAGAGAAAGTTTCTGTAAAATTAATGGAACGAATCCCAAATACTTTGTTATTAACTTTAGTAGTTATTTTCTTAACTTGGTCTGTTGGTGTACCTTTAGGTATTCTCGCAGCCATAAATTGGAAAACACCGTTTGATAGATTTTTAACCTTTATAACGAGTATCGGAATGGCAATCCCGTCTTTCTTCTTTGCCATTTTATTGTTGATTTTTGCTGTAAAAACTGGTTGGTTTCCAGTTGGCGGTTTAACTTCTTATGACTTTGATGATATGAATTTAATTCATCAGGTTTTAGATATTGCTCATCATTTATGCTTGCCTGTATTGGTTTTATTTACAATCTCTTTGGCAGGTTTACAACGTCAAATGAGAGCAAACTTGTTAGATGTTTTAGATAGTGATTATGTAAAATTTGCTAGAGCAAAAGGTTTAAGTGAGTTTAAAGTAATTTTTAAACATGCTTTAAGAAATGCAGTGAACCCAATGATTACCTTGTTAGGCTTTGAATTTTCTGGACTTTTGTCTGGTGCAGCGCTTACTGAATACGTGTTTCAATATCCAGGATTAGGTCGATTAATCCTAGAAGCTGTATTAAAATCAGATATTAACTTGGTAATGGCATCACTAATGATTGGTGCGATAATGCTTGTTGTTGGCAATTTGATTGCTGATATTCTGTTGATATTAACTGACCCTCGAATTAGGGCAAAGGCTTAGGGGGCAGGCATGTTAAAGGATATAATTAAAGGAATTTACAAAGATAAATTTGCAAGAATTGCCTTTTTAGTTTTGGCATTTATTTATTTCTGCCTATTTTTTGCAGATATAATAGCTCCGTATACAAAGGATTATACTGATAGACAGTTGTCTTATGTGCCACCATCTCCAGTATTTACGATAGATGAAAATGGCAAATTTTCAAAACCATATACTTACAATTACAAACGCGAATATGATGCGGAATTAATGCAAACTGTATTCAAGCTAGACCGTAGCAAGAAATATTATCTAAAATTCTTTGCTAGAGGGGAAGAATACGATTTTTTAGGTGTAATTCCTATGGATAGACACCTTGTAACAGTTGATTCTGATGGAAGACTGTATTTGCTAGGTGGTGATATTAACGGTAGAGATGTATTTTCACGCTTGTTATTCGGTGGTAGAATTTCAATGACTATCGGATTTTTAGCCTTGCTGGTGTTGTTTCCAATAGGATTGTTATATGGTGGTATTTCAGGTTATTTTGGCGGAATTACTGATACTTTAATGATGCGATTTGCAGAAGCTGTAATGTCTATTCCAAGTTTTTACCTGTTGATTATTTTAGCTGCAATACTACCGTCTAATATGACAAGTACTCAGCGTTTGATATTGATTGTTGTAATCCTTGCTCTGATTGGCTGGGCAGGATTTGCCAGAGTCGTTAGAGGTATGGTTTTATCAGTTAAAAATCAAGAGTTTGTTCAATCTGCAAAAATGATTGGGGCTTCTAATTTAAGAATAATTATAAGAGAGATTCTTCCGCAAACAACAAGCTATGTAATTGTAGCAATGACTTTGTCTGTGCCGTCTTACATATTGTCAGAAAGTGGTTTAAGTTTCTTAGGTTTAGGTATTCAACAACCTGATGCAAGTTGGGGAAATATGTTAAAAGAGGCTCAAGAATATATGAATATTCTTTATAGACCTTGGTTATTAACTCCTGGTTTTTTAATTTTTGTTGCGGTATTATCATTTAATCTAATAGGTGATACAATAAGAGATGTACTTGATCCAAAAAGTAGAATGAGATAGGTGGAAATGATTTTAGAGTATTTTATAAGTTTATTTATAGCAATAGCTTTAGGTTTTTCTCTAGGTTTAGAAAGAGAACTTACAAATAAAAATGCGGGTTTACGTACGCATATTTTTGTCTGCTTAGGTTCTTGTATATTTACTCTTCTTTCAATCCACGGTTTTCCGACATTTGCACTTGGTGATAATGTAATTATTGACCAAGCAACAGGTGTAAGAGATACCGCTCGTATTGCAGCACAAATCGTTACTGGTATTGGTTTTATCGGTGCAGGGGCAGTTATGAGAAACGGCTCTTCTGTTCATGGTATTACAACAGCGTCAACATTATGGCTTGCGGCAGGTATTGGTATGGCTTGTGGTGCAAATGAATATGGATTGGCAGTTATTGCAACTTGTTTGAGCTTGTTGGTTTTAATTGGTGTTAAAGAATTAGAAAGAAATTTTATTTCTAAAGTTAAAAGAGTAAATAAACGTTTAAGATTGTCATTAAAATGCTCTAAATGCGATGTAAATGATATTCAAAACTATATAATAAACGAATTTCCATATATT
>CALBKW010000055.1 GCA_937895785.1 uncultured Candidatus Melainabacteria bacterium
CCTCTCACAAAACAATTATCAATTGTTTTGCTCGGCAGAGTCGAAAAACCGCAATTCAGAATGACAGAATACTACAAAGCGCCAAGTTTATTTTATAAACTTGGCGCTTTTCATTATCTCTTAATTTTTTCCTTAAAATTAGTCTACGATTTGGATTCTGTTATCAGCTTTAACTTCGATTGGTTGACCAGCTTGAGTCATTCTTTTTAATTTAGCCATAACCATTTTATCTTTATCGTCTTCAAAAGTTTGTTCAACTTTGTCCATACAGCTTAACATTGAGAAACCGTCACGACCATTTGCATAGTATGTATCTAATGCAACTTTGAAAGTTTTATCTTCTTTTGGATTGTTAATATCTAATGCTTGTTTGTTACCGTTTTTATCAACAAATTCTGCTGAAAGTAATTCACCTGCTTTGTTCATCTTATAGTTCAAACCTGAAACTTGTAAAATACCAGGTTTTGTACCAGCACTAACTAATGAATGAGCACCGAATTTTAAAGCATCTACTAAAGTTTTTTCGCTTAAAGGAGCAACCACCATACCATTTTTGAATGGAACGATGCTTGAAACATCTCTTGATGTAATCGCACCAGCTTCAAATGTATTTCTCAAGTTAGCTGAACCTAAGATTGCGATTTCAGCACCTGTTGCTTCTTTCATAGCATCTGCAACGAAGTCAGCGTGTGGGTTTTCAGCACCTAATCTGTTTGCTGGTTCTGGGTCAGCAGCCTTAACTGTACCAACCATTTCAGGTTTGCCTAAAACTTTTTCAGAAAAATATTTCATAATTAAGTTTCTTCTAAAACCTTTTGTTGGAGTTACGTTGTTTTGAACTTTTGTAATAACACCGTTTTCATCAAATTCTAAGTTTAAAACACCGATGTTATCAGCATCTTTGCCAGCTTGTGTGATAACTACAGGGTTACCATCTTTACCGTATAATAAGTTTTCGCCTTCTTTTACGTCTTTGATTAATTCGTGAGAGTGACCGCCTAAGATTACGTCAATACCAGAAGTTTCTTGAGCTAATCTTTTTTCGTTTGCGTTGCCTGCGTGAGAAATAACGATAACTTTGTTTACACCTTGTTCTTGTAATCTGTTTACTTCTTCTTGAACATCTTTAATTGTTTTATCAAAATCATCAACTTGGAAATCTTTGTAGTTGTCTGGTTTTGCTACACGAGTGAATAAGTCTGGTGGTAATAAACCGATAATACCATATCTTTCACCGTCTTTTTCTTGAATATAAGATTTTTCAATTCTTTTGCTTAATGGGTTTTTTTCGTCGATTTTAACGTTTAAACCTAACATTTTGTAGTTTTTATCTTTTGTTAATTCATATAATTGTTTTGAATCACCATCACATTCATGGTTACCAACTGCTGTTGCTGTAACACCAATCATTTCTAAGAATTTAGATGCAATTACGTTTGGTTTTGAGCTTTCACCTAACATAATATCACCTGATGACAATTTTAATTTTGTTGTTTTTTCAGATGGAACAAATTGGTCAAAAGCTTTTGACATGTTGTAAACTTTTTCCATCTTCATTGTTTGTCCGTGCAAGTCATTAACGTAAAAAATGCTTGTCTTTGTTGTCTTAGGAGCAATTGAATTTGCACTGATTGGATTAATCATGAATATAATAACCTTATTTACCTACATATACATGAACGTTTCGACAAATCTTTTTTTGCTAGTATTTCATTTGTTTGTTACGAAAAGTTTACAAACTTTAAGCATGCCCAACATGAGAATTTACAAGGATTTTAGGCTGATAAAATTTGTAAGGTTACCCTTAAAAATTCTTCTGAATTATTAACATCATTTCCCTTAGAAATTGCATGCTTTATTGCAGATAAAATTTCATCTTCTTCATAACCTAATGATAGCAAAATATTTTGTACATCTTCGGTTTGTGGTGGAATTTCTGTAGAAAGAGAAGATTTTTTCAATTCTGGTTGTAAATTTATAAATTTATCCTTCAACTCTAAAATAATTTTTTGTGCTAATTTTGCGCCAACACCCTTGGCACGAGTTAATTCTTTTGAATTTTCATTAACAACAAAATATATCAAATCACTGATTTCAAACTCATTTAACAACGTTAATGCCATTTTTACACCAACGCCTGAAACAGAAGTTAGAACTCGGAAAATATCACGAGCTTCTTTTGAAAGAAAACCGCAAAGTAGCATTGCATCTTCTCTATGAATTAAAACCGTAAATATTCTAACATCATCATTTACATTTTTCTTTTCAAAATCAGTTGCAATAACTTCTGCTCGATATCCTAACCCATTTACATCTACTGTAAAATAGCAACCTTTAGAATTTTGAGTTTTATATGTTAGTTTTCCTGATATATAATCAAACATTAAAAAATCCTTCTTTAAATCTATAGCATTTTAATATAATTATAATACAATAAAATTATGCAAGGATTATTAATAGAACGAATTAAAACATATTTTAGACAAATTAGAGAAAAAATGTCTACTTTTGATGCCTATTTTACACATGGCGGAGAATTGTACAACGAAAAAAAATACAAACTTGCTGTAGAATTTTTCAAAATTGCTTTAAGACAAAGTAATGCAGAAAATTATGCTTACTACAACTTAGCTCTTGCATACCAACAACTTGGCTTAGATGATAAGGCTCTCGAAAACTACAAAATATTTTTAGAAAGCTACCCTACAGACCAAAATTCTCTTTATAACGTCGCTTTAATACACTATAAAAGAGAAGAATTTGAAGAGGCTGTAAAATACTTTGCCGAAAGTTTTAAAAACAAACAAGATGAGGCAAATGTAAAGGCTCTTGCTGAAACTTACATGCAAATTGGTGACACAGAAAAAGCCTCCGAATTAGCTGATTATATTTTTAATTCAGACTGCAATAAAAAATATGCAATGCTTGTTGCAAAGGTATTTGAATCAAAAGAACACCTCGCAAATGACTTTTCGTTAACTCAAAAAGCTCTTGATATTTATCTAAAATTGTTAGAACTTCAACCAGGAAATTTCGATGCGGCACTTGCGGCATCAGTTGCATATTCAAAAATGGGTGATTGGGAAAATGCTATTTCTTACTGCAATTTAGCAATCGAAATGAAACCAAAATCTTATGATGCAAATTCTCAAATGGGGCTTGTTTTATATTGTTCAGATAATATGCCTGAATGCATTGCGTACTATGAACGAGCAATGAAGATAAAAAAAGATTACAAAATTCATTTAAACCTAGCTTATGCTTATGAGAAAGCTGGGCAAATCGATGATGCAATTCAATTATTCAAAGAAACGTTGACTAAATTTACTAATTTTCCACAAAAAGAAGACGTTAGAAATCACGTTCGCCAATTAATGGAAAAAGAAAAAGTAAATTAAACATATTTATGATATATTTTAAGTGGGTATTAAAGAAAGAAGGAAAAAGATTATGAAAACACTTTCACCATTACAACAAGAAAGATTAAAATATCAACCAAAACTACCTGAAAGCTTAAAAGCTGGTATCAACAAGTTAGTTTGTGTTGAAAAAGAAAAAACTGAAGCCGTAAAAGACAAAGAACAAATCAAAGAATTGTTTGCAAAAACTTACGGTCAAGCAATCGTAGAATTTGCAGTTGGCACTGAAGAAAAAGCATCTGGCATTAAAAATGTTGGTGTAATTCTATCTGGTGGTCAAGCTCCTGGCGGACACAACGTTATCGCTGGTTTATATGATGCTTTGAAACAAGCTAATAAAGAAAACAAATTATACGGTTTCTTAGGTGGTCCATCAGGTATCATCGACGGCAAATATGTTGAATTTGATGACAAATTCATTGATGCTTACAGAAACACTGGTGGTTTTGATATCATCGGTTCTGGTAGAACAAAATTAGAAACTGAAGAACAATTCAAAAAATCATTGGAAGTTTGTAAAAAGTTAAACATCTCTGCTGTAGTTATTATCGGTGGTGATGATTCAAATACAAACGCTGCATTATTAGCTGAATGGTTTGTTAAACACGACACTGGCATTCAAGTAATCGGTTGCCCAAAAACAATTGATGGTGACTTGAAAAACGACCAAATCGAAGTTTCTTTCGGTTTTGATACAGCTACAAAAACTTATGCTGAATTAATTGGTAACATCCAAAGAGATGCTAACTCAGCTAAAAAATATTGGCACTTCATTAAAATTATGGGTAGAAGCGCATCTCACGTTGCTGTTGAAGCTGCATTACAAACTCAACCTAATATCTGCTTAGTATCAGAAGAAGTTGAAGAAAAGAAAATGTCTTTGAACCAAATCGTTGAAGATATGTGCAAAATCATCTGTAAACGTGCTGAAAACGGTAAAAACTTTGGTATCGTAATCGTTCCAGAAGGTTTGATTGAGTTCATTCCAGAAATGAAAGATTTGATTTCAAGCTTGAACGACTTGACTCACGAATTAGAATCTGATGAAACTTACCAAAATGTTCGTTCAGAAGAAAAATTCAAAATTATCGCTTCAAAATTAAATGAAAACAATGCAAAATTGTTTATGAGCTTACCAGCTTTAATTAAAGCCCAATTATTAATGGACAGAGATCCTCACGGTAATGTTCAAGTTTCAAGAATTGAAACAGAAAAATTGTTAATCGAAATGATTAGAACAAGATTGAATGAATTAAAAGATGAAGGCGTTTATGTTGGTAAATTCTCAGACCAAGCTCACTTCTTCGGCTATGAAGGACGTTGCGCATTCCCATCAAACTTTGATGCTGATTATTGCTATTCATTAGGTTTTAATGCATTCGCTTTAATTAACTTTGGTTTAACAGGTTACTTATCATCAGTTAAAAACTTGATTAAACCTGCTAAAGAATGGGTTGCTGGCGGTGTTCCTCTTACAATGATGATGAACATGGAAAAACGTCACGGTGAAATGAAACCAGTTATCCAAAAAGCATTAATCAAATTAGACGGTAAAGTATTCAAGGAATTAGAAGCAATGAGAGAAGAATGGGCAATGAATGACCGTTACTTGTTCCCAGGTGCTATCCAATACTTTGGACCTTCTGAAGTTTGTGATTTAACAACAGTTACATTGCAAATTGAACACGCTTAATTGAAGTTCTAAAAACGGAAAACGGTTGGATTTCATCCAACCGTTTTTTTTTTGTTAATCAATATTTGTTGCGTTATATTTTTCTTGTTCTTGTTGCATTTTTTCAAGATTTTTCTTGTCCGTTGGTGTTAAGAAACGTTCTAAATATGCTAACTTTTGACTATTTTGAGCATCTCTATGGCGAACTAAATATTTCAAAATATCGTCTTTAAAACTACTGAACAACATGCTCTTTAAAGCACTTGCATCAGAAGTTTCAACCATTTCACCAATTGCTTGAGCTTTTTCACGATTATTTAATTGTTTAAATATTTCTTTCTTTTCTGCAATTGTCTTTTCTTTAAATTCTTTTGTAGCTATTGATTTTAAAATACCTACATTTGAGAATGTTGAAAAAGTTTTTGCCTTTGATACTTGAACATTGCTAGAAGAAACTGTTTTTGTATTTTTTGTTGGTTGTTGAACTTGAGTTGGTTCTGAAGTTTGAGCTTGAGATTTAGCCTTTTCTTTTGCGGCTTGTTCTGCTTTTGCACGTTCAGTTTCAGCCTTTTTAGCATCTGAAATTTCTTTATCTCGTTTAGCTTGTTCTTCATAACGAGTTTTTGCATCTTCCAAAGCTTGTTTTGTTTTTTCTGAACCTTGTTCTTGTAACATTTTAACAACATCTTCAACATTGTCAGGGTCTAATTCATAGGCATGATTTGCCAAGTTTGTCATCGCATCTTCATTACCTGAATCAACAGTTCTCTGTGCAATTTCTTGTTGAATTTTTGCATTTTCATACATTTGAACAAAATCTGCATTTGTAATGTTATAAATATCATCAACATCATGCTTACGACCTAAATCATCTGCCATTAATTGGTTGTCTTCTTGATATTTATAGCCTTGTTTACCTTGTTCTTCTAAGTATGCTTTTCTTGCATCTTCTGGTAATTCATCAAAACCTTCATAACGTTCAGTAATCATTTGAGCTTGAACTTTTGTATCTTGAATACTAGTTTCAGAAGTTACACCTAAATGAGCTACAGCTTGTCTTTTTTCTGGTTTTACTGTACCTATAGATTGACGAGCAACTCTGCTTAAACCAGCCTTTTGTTCGTCACTAACAGTAGCCATGTCAAGCTTGCCAAATTTTTCCAATGCAGTTTTTACATCACCGCTCAATAAACTTAATTCAATTTCGGCACACCCTGATACAGAGCAAACTTGAGCCTTGCTTACGCCGTTACTATCTGTACTTATTTTAACATTTTGAATTTTACCGCCTTTAAGACCGCTTCGTTCAAATAATTTATCTGCTAATTCATTTTCTACTTTATCAGCTAATTCTTTATTACCATCTAAAGCTTCTATTAACGCATCGTGTGTGCTCTTTGTATTTTCAATAGTTTCTGTTGCAGTTCTTGAAAAAGTAGCCGCATCTCTTTTCATTGCAGACATGCCAGCTTGTTCCATGTTATCTGCAGAGATTGTAGCGATATTAGAACCTACTGTTTGAGCATAGTGAGTACCTTGCCCAAAATCATCAGCAAGTTCTTCTGCATCTCTAATGGCTTGAGCTTGGTCTGCAGATGTTAAGCCTCTTTCAGAAACACCTTGAGTAATTGCTACTTGTGCAGTTGTAACTTGAGCTTCTACAGAATCACGAGATGTAATAATTCTACTATTTGCATGTTTTCTTGCAGCCCTAGACAAACCACCTGCAATTGACATCAAGTAAATACCTGAAGTAGATGAACGGTCTGTGTTCTTTAATAATTCATCTATTTTTCTTTCACGTTCTTCTGATGACATGTCCTTCATGTTTTCTTTGATATATCTAGCCATCAAAGCTTTTCTGTCATCATCAGTTTTAATATTTGCATAATCTTCTGGAAACGCTTGTTGTAATTCTTCATCTACTGAATTACCGTCTTTTTTGTATCCACGTTCACCAAAGAATGCTTCTCTTTCACGAGTTGTACCATTTGCCATGTGTTCAATTACACGACCATCAACATATTCAGATGATACCAATCTGTATTTTTTACTTACACCTTGGTACATTCTTAATTGTTCTGCAGTCATTTGTTCTTTGTGTTCTGAACCATCATCGTGAATTTTTATAATTTCACCTGTTTGTTCATTATATTTTACACTTACAACTCTTGACATTTCTGGATCTGTAATTTGACCAGCAAATTTAGACTTAACTTCATCGCCTTTAGCAAATTGTTGAGTTAAGAATGAATCAACTTTGTCATTTGACACACTTGAGAAGTTAAAGTTTAAATTTTTAATCCAGTTATTTGTTGTTTTCTTAAAATCAGCAGCATAATCTTTGCCTAGCATACCAGATGCTGAAGCTAATTGACCTGCACTTTGAGTTTGTGACAACGATGGAGCACTAGATGAACCACTGCCAAATCCATTTCCGAAAATAGATGTATTTTGGCTTAGAGATGGAGTGTTCACTTGGAATTTTGGAGTGTTTCCAAAGTTAAAGTTTGTTTTGGGAGTAAATGTAGTAGGAGTCTTTTGTTGCGCACCTTGTTGCTTTGCACCAAATAAAGAACCACCTACGTTTCCTTTTAAGTCGTTTAAATTTGCAGTATTTTTAACTCCTGACAAGCTGATTTCTATGTTGTTTGCTTTTGCAAATTCCATAACCTCTTTGTCAGAAGCCTTTTGTAAATTATAGAGTTGTCTGATGTTATCTAGTGTTAACGCCATAGTCTATCCATAATTATACTGATACTATATTTATATAAAGTGGTTTCTCTCTCGGTAATTGTCATGATTTTAGCCAAGTTTTGCAAAATTTTACAAAAATTTACAAACAGC
>CALBKW010000056.1 GCA_937895785.1 uncultured Candidatus Melainabacteria bacterium
ATTCATGCTTTTCTAATTTGTAAAAATAATCATTATTAAATGTTTTGTATAAAATAAATTTTATATGTTGCTTTGGATTATCAGAGTTTTGGAGTTCAAAACCATCATTTAAGGCTAAATATCCATCATCGTCAAACACAAAATTCATTTTTTGTTTGCTTAATAGCTTATCAAAATATTGATAAGAGAAATTCACATACTCTTGTTTCTTGTCACAGTAAGCATTTTCTAAATGAAACGGTTTTATCTTTAAATTATCAAAACAGTAATTTTCAAAAGTTACATTTGAATTTTCCAAGTATTTTTCTAAAGGTAATGCATAGTATGTAAAATATATAATATTTGCATTTGCCAAATTTCGGTCATTCTTGATAAGTTCCGCCGTTTTTTGATAATCCCCATTAAAAATTTTTGGCATCATATCATCTTTTGGAACGTAAAAAATCAAAGACAACGATATAATATTTAATACTATTATTGGAATTTTCGCAAATTTAAGTTCTTTGTTGCCTGCAAAAACAAGCCAACAACTTGCAATAAAGAAAATATAAGCAAAATAATAATGCCACCAAGAACCCATATATACAAACAAGAAAATCATTGCAAGCAAAATATAAGTTCCAATCAAAAACCATGGGAATATTTTATTTTTAATATAAAAAATTACTAACGGTACGCCAAAAATTAATGCAAAAATCAAAAATTTAATTGCAAAAATAATAACCCATATTAAAGGATTTCCACTTAAAATAAGCGAATTTACTAACGATTCTTTTTCTATACTGCCATTTATTGATAGCCCCAATTGCAACAAAATAAGGAACACACCAAATGCTAAAATCACATAAGGGAAAATTTCTTTAACTTTATTTTTCACTAGCTGAATTATAAATTCAATGCCCAAAACAGTAGAGCCAACAATTGCCATAACACTTGTGTTTGCACACAAAATCAAAAGTAACGCATACCAATTTTTATATTTTAATCGGTTGTTAAACAACGCGCATAGCATAAACAAAAACATTATTCCGATTGAATAACATCTTGCAACAACAGAATATATCGCCAAAAATGGGAAACTGAAGGTAATTAAAAATTTTGTAAGGTTATTAAATGGTGCTTTAAACCATAATAATACTATAGCGACAAAACAAAACAACCAATTTATTAATAACATTGAATATGGATAACCTAGATTTAGTTTAGCAAACGGCATTAGGCATAAATACCACAAAAAGGTATGTCCTTCGCTTTGCATAAGTTTGAAAATTTCAACTAAATTTAGATCTTGCGCAATGTACCAGGCATGAAGCTCTGTAAACCAAGGTTCATGACTAAATACACGAACTAGTGTAACCACGCACCATAAAAATATACAAAAAATCAAAATCCAATGTTTTTTTATAAAAGTCATAAAAGTATTCTAACACGAAATATACTAAAAAGTCGGTATTTAAACCGACTTCTTGTTTTAATTATTTGCTACTTGTTGAGGAAATTGAATTACGTTATCTTCTGCAATGTGTCTTGGATAACGAGGTCTTGACTGTGGCATTGGAGTTGCTTTTCTCATTTCTGTCAACACATCTCTAATCAATTCTGAGCAAGTTCTACCAGTGCCGTCTTGGCTCATTTCAATTTCAATTTTCTTCATCATTTTTGATTTATCTTTGAAGTTAATCTTGTTGTTATTTGAAACATTTACGTTATTATTTGCAGCATCATAAATTGTTTTAGCATCGTTGGCAACTTGTCCGTCAACTTTTACAGTCAATTTTGAGTTGAAAGTCAAATCACGCATTGAAATATTTGCACCTGCAGCTGCTGCGTGACCGCCACCGCCGAATACAGTTGCTAAAACTTGAGCTGCGTTAGTTTTTCCACCAGAACGGAAAGAAAAACTAATCATATTTTTATCTGCAATTTGAGAAAACTTATTCAAAGTTCCTTGCTTTTGATTTTGAGCCATAAATACGGCAACTCTGTCTGAATCGTAAGGAGAGCGATAAGTTTCTGCAGCCTTTTCTGAATCAGTCACAGGATTTGGATTAGATTTTGAGAATTTAGGGTCTGCTTTTAATGCCGCATTTACTTCTGAATTTTTAAATGAATTATAAACATCAGTCATAGTAACATTTTTATCTTGTTTTTTAGCTTCTTGCAAAATGTTATCCATAACATCATATCTAACTTTCATAATGCCTAAGCCAATTTCAGGATACATTTCACGACCACGTAAAGCCATTTTTAATACTGCATCTTTTGGTCCTAAATTGTTTGTAATTGGATTGTTTGGCAATTCATAGAATAGGTTTTCTCTCATCCATTTTTTATTAATATCGCCATCTAGCTTGTCAATCAAGTAATTTGACATACCTTCTGGATAATAATTAGCTTTTTGAGATTGAGGTAGTTTTGCTTCTGATGGGTGATAATTAGCTTGATTTTTATATGCACAAGTGTCAGTTTGAGTACCTGTAATAATACCAGCTACGAACTTTCTAGCATTTTCTGCTGAATTTTTAAACATTTCACCTAACATGCCCGCTTTATCACAAACTGCAGTAACAATTTGAGTTGCAGCAGGAACTGAATCTACAACCAAGGCTAATTTTTCTTGAATAGCTTTGCCCATATCAAAACCTAATTTATCTTTAGAATCAGCCCATTCTGCTTCCTTTAATGGATGATGGTCGATAAAAATTGTTTTACCCGCATTTTCAAAATATTGTTTGTAAGCTCTGCTTGAACGACCAGAAGTTGGAGTATCAACCATAATAACTAAGTCATATTTTTTAGCTTCGCCACCATCAACTGTGTTAGGATCAAATAATTTTGATTTATCTTGCAAACGTTCAACTTCTTTGTTTAACATTTCTATTTGTTGCTTAGCTGCTGGTTCAGAGCTTTTTTCAAGCATTTCAATGTTCTTTTTAACAGCATTTACAGCCTTTGCGTTGTAAGGACGTTTGATATCTTCAACACCTGGAACGTGAATAAATGAATTTGGAATATCATCATCAATTGAAGCATCTACGTGTCTATCAGGATAAGCTCCTTTTAATGCTGAAGTCATACCTATTACGCAACCAACAGCATCGCCATCAGGAGATGAGTGACCTACTACCAAGATGTTTTTATTTTTAGGATCTTGTAATTCTTTAACGATTGTATCAACAGCATCTTTAATTTTTCTTACTTCACCTAAACCGTTTCTTTTACCTTCTACATCAAAGATAGTTTCTAAAACTTGTTTAGGTGAAAACTTAGGTTGGTAAGGAGTTACAGAGGATGCAACTTTAACATCTTTTGAATCCATCATTGCATTGAACTCAGTTCTTGCATTTTCTTTTACTTTGTCATCTTTACCAATATATTTTAAATTTGCTTTTGCTGCGATAATTGGAAAATCAGAAGTTACACCACCTGTAACGTTTGTAAGTTCAAATTGAAAGTTATCTTTGTCTGTGTTGATAACATTCATGAATTTTTCAGCAACAGGTGACGGTACAGTACCAATTTCGCCAAATTGTGGGTCTTTTAAGGCTAAAGTTTTTGTTACTTCATCATAAGCATAGTCTAATTTTTGACCGTCTTTCCAGTCTGATTTAGCAAGTTTTACTAGATTATCATCAGTAGCTTCGGCATGAGCACCTGCCATACCTTTTTGGTGACGGGTTACACCAGCAATTTTAAATTGAACACCAGCATCAATAGGATCTGCGAACTTGCCAGTAAACGATACGTGAAGATTTTTACCTTGACGTTCAATACCTATAGTGTTCTTTGAAATATTTACCACGTCTGTTGCATAGCTCAATTTTGGAGCTTGCTTAACGTTTTTTAGTTGTTGTAAATTTACTACCTTATTACTTGTGATTGGATTAATTTTCACAATTCGCCTCTATATTATAGACCTACACACAATATACAACACACCTGAAGCATGATTTTTGCTATTTTTTCGCTATTTTGTAACATTTTTAACATTATTTTTGAATCAAATCAATCTTCCAAAAACAATACTTATCACTGCACTTGTATATTGAAAAATATATCATAAAATTATCTCCCAACACAAGTGAAGACTTAGTGTTTGGATTTTTTGTTTTTGATATGAATGCGTAAGAAGGTTGAGTTAAAAAGCCCTTAAAAAATTCAGGATACTTCATTGCTTGTCCAATAGCATTGCCCCTTACGCAAGCATTACCTTTTACGATATATAGCAAATTATAATCATCATTTTTATAAGAACAGTAATTTTTTATTTTTAAATTTTTCTTTTTGGTATAAGGCAATAAAGTGTACATTTCCGCGTTGTTATGCAATATTTGTGAATTTTTAAGATTATTATCGCTATTTATTAGATGTAACAACTGTTTTGACTCTATGTTATTATACACATATTGATAATTTTTTTGTTCCATAACTGGTCTTAATAGCAACAACGAAATAATAGCAAACACAATCATTGCAACAGTTTTAGCCCTTGTTTTAACATGGCTTAAATCGTCAGATAGCCACAATGCAATTATTAAATAGACATAAAAGAAATATGAATGCCAAAAATTACTACCATAACGCGCAAACACAAGGTATAACATCATCATATATACTGGAACAATGAAGCATAAAACCTTTTTAGACTTTGCTAAGCACAAAAAAATAGGTAGCGCAAAGATTACAAGCAATACAATGTTTAAAATCGGTTTATGATAAATAAATACATTTCTAAGCAACAACATTGGACGGTCAGGATATCGGTCAGAAATTATGCTGTAATCAATAGTAAACATCTGCAATCCAACTAAAATAATGCCTAAAACAAGAATGAAAACCGTAGCAATGATGCTCTTTTTCTGAATTTCAGGCTTGTTTTTATACCAATCCCATAAGAATAAAATTCCGAATGCTGTTGCACCAAATAGAGCCACGACACTGGTATTTGCACATAAAATCAATAATACAGAGTACAACACTGGATGTTTAAATTTGTCTTTATATAAGGTGGTTAAAGCAAATAACAATAATATTCCAACAGCGTAACATCTTGCTACAACCGAATAACAACCTAAAAACGGAAAAGAAAAAGTTATTAAAACTTTAATCCAATTGTTAAATGGCGCTTTCCACCATAACAAACACACTGCAAGTAAGCAAAATAGCCAATTCAACAAAGCCATAGAATATGGATAAGCAAAGTTCAGCTTAGCAAAAGGCATCAAAAGCAATTGCCACAAGAACAAATGCCCCTCTGACTTTACATACCAAAACATATCAACAGGGTTTAATTGTTCTGCTATAGTCCAGGCATGCGCCTCATCATACCACGGAATATGGTTAAAAACCCTTACCAAAGTAATTAAAGCGAATAAAAGCAATGAAATTATGGCGGTTTTATTTACTTTCATGATATTCTTTTTCCGCATTGATATTCCACAAATTGTCTTTATTTGATTGACCTTTAATGATTTTAACAGCCTCAATCGCTGTAAGCATAGAGTGATCCATATTATTATATCGATGTTGACCATTTCTACCAATGCAATACAAGTTATCAAATTTGTCTAACTGTTCTTTCACTTGGTCAAAATGTTCATAACTGTCAAAGTAAGCTGGATATGCTTTTTTAACTCTTAACCGAGTTGAAGAAATAACCTTATCTTCGTCAATAATGCCCAATTTAACAACTTCTGAAATAGCAAATTTGATAAATTCTTCATTAGACATATTCCAATAGCTGTCACCCTCGTCACAGAAGTATTCCAGACTAATAAACACTTTGTTATTATCCTTAACTAAATAAGGCGACCAGTTATTCATAATCTGCATTCTGCCTACCTTTACGTCTTCTTCTTGAATGTAAATCCAACAGTCTTTTGTAATTTTGCCATTTTCTTTTAAGTTTATATCATCTACATACAAACCTACAAGCATATAATCCCTATATGGCAAAGCTTTTGCGATATCTTTAACTCGTTCAGGTTGATTTTGCAATCCAGCAACTAAATCTTTGACAGGCATTGATGAAAAAACGTAATCAGCTTGATATGATTGAATTTCACCGTTATACTCAATACTAACTAATTTTATTGAGTTTTCGTCATTCTCAAAGCCTAAAACTCTTGAACGATAATGGATTTCGCCACCTAATTGAGTGATTTTATCAGCCATTAAGTTCCAAAGCTGACCACAACCGTATTTCGGGTATAAAAACTCGTCAATTAGTGTTGTTTCTTTCTTTTTAGTCAAATGTAATGCGTTCAAAACCGCTTTAATCAAGGATAACCCTTTAATTCTTTGTTCGCCCCATTCTTTTGAAATGTCGCGAGGATGGCGTCCCCAGACCTTTTCAGTGTATTTTTCAAAGAACATTTCATACAAAACACGCCCAAAACGGTTTATCATAAAGTCTTCTAGGGTTATTTCATTACGTTTAACAAAACAAGACTTTATATAACTAAAACCTGCTCTAATTGTGCGTTTTAGCCCCATGTTCTTAAAAGTTTTAAATGACATTGAAATCGGGTAATTAAACAGTTTTCTTGAATACAAAATCTCTGAAAAGCGTTGCCTAATCATCATTACAGCATCTTCTTTATCTGGATTTTTACCTTTTGGTAAGAAAGTTTCCCACAAATCCAGTATTTGAGCACTCTTCGAGAACATTCGATGTCCGCCAATGTCGATTCCATTACCGTCAAAGAATACTGTTCTTGAAATTCCGCCAACACAGTCCAATTCCTCGAATATAACTGGTTTTATGTCAGTTGTTTGTGTTAAAAGTTCATAAGCGGCTGTAAGTCCCGCAGGACCTGCACCTATGATAATTGCTGTCTTTTCTCTATTTGTCATGATTCAATTATACAATAAAAACTTTTATGATTTTATATTTTTAGTTCTTTTCTATAAAGCACTCACAGCCTGTCGCTTCCCGATTTTAAGTTCTAAGTTCAGCCTAGAATAACACTTTACAGAATTTAGACCGTGTAATTACGTCCGTAAAAATACGTACGTATTTTTACGGACAAAATCTAAACTTTAGCTAAAATATCCCACAAAAAAACAACTTGGATAAAACCAAGTTGTTTTTTTTATTACGTCCTCGCATAAAACGGCACCGTTCACCTACGCAACGAAAC
>CALBKW010000057.1 GCA_937895785.1 uncultured Candidatus Melainabacteria bacterium
TTGTGTATCAAGCATTTTGCACACTGTTTCAATGTTTCTTACTTTGTTAGAAAGGATTGTATCAGCATTAGCCAAGATGTTTGAAGATACACTTTGGTAAGCTGATAAAGCTGCTGATGAAGTACCTTGCATCAAGTTACCCATAACGATTGCAGGTAAACCATATTCACCCAAGTATGGAGCGGCAGCAGTCATGATACCGCCCCAACCTGATAAAATACCAGCAACTGGCATTACAACGTTTTGCATGCCGATACCGTAACCGTTTGCAGTACCAACACCATAAGCTGTTGCACTTGCAACATCAGCAATTGCACCAATTGATGACGCACCACCTGTTACAACACCACTTGATGTACCGAAACCGCTTAAAGTATCAGTAATTGATGATGCGCCACCTGTTGCAAATCCGCTTAGGGATAATCCTGCTGCACCATTTGGGAATCCAGAATAATCCCCCAGATTACCAATACCGAATGCAGATGTTGTACCATTAACTTGTGCAGTTGAACCTGTAATCGGTGACCAGTATGATGTACCAGGGATATTGAAGGATTGTGTACCACCCAATGTTGTCATGAATGACGATGGTGCAAATAAACTTGCAACTTTATATAACGCGCCACCAGCCAACTCAAAACCTGTACCAGAACTTGCAGAGCCTGATACTGTTAAGTCTCTTAATCGGTCATAAGTTTCGTATAACTGAACTTTTGCATCACCTGATGCTGCACCGAATTTGTTTGCTATAACTAATAAACTATCATTTTTGTATGACATAATTGTTTACCTCGTTTAGGAGTTTGCGCGTTACATAAGTTACTACTATCCGCTTTAGAAGTGCGCTTAAATATGTAACGCAACGCACTCCTAAGCATTTTAATTGATTTACTATGATGAGAATGTTTTGAATGTTGATTCAACGTTCTTAGAAATAATACCTTTAACAGCATCCATTTCTGTTACCAACGCTTTTTGTTCAGTTTCTAACTGTTTCAATCTCAATTCAAGTTGTCTATCTTGTTCTTGAATTACAGATGTTTTTGCGTTGATATCCGCCATTGATTTTTCGTAACAAGTTACATCATAGTTGTATTGATTCATCGCATCATTGTACGCTTTTTCATCAGTAATTTCTTCTGATTTAACATTAAATGTATCGCTCATTGTGCTTAATTTAATGTTTGAGAAACGTCCCGAACCAGAAGCATCGTCCATGATTGCGTAATCTGTGTTTTCAACTTTTTGTGAAACTGTTGTTGCATAGTATTGGTTCAATGGAGATTGATAATCAATTGTTGATGAAATTTGGAATCTATCATCTTTTACATTCACTTGACCACTTGCAATACAAGTATCTAAGTCAGCTTTTGTTGCAAAGAACATTTGGTTGCCAGTTTTCTTATAAACGTAGATTTGATCATCTGGAACATCTTTAAGTTCAGGGAAGTCATTTCTAATTTGTTCTAATGCTGCAGCTTGTTCTTTATCATTAGCATCATAAGCTTCAGCTTTTGAATTACCAACCATATAATAACTGTTTACATTGTCATTAATTGTTTGAGATTCAAATGCATCATCTTTATTGAAGTTCTTTGCATCTGTCATATCTTTGTCTGATACAACGTAAGTTGTTTTACCATTTACTGTGCAAGCATACAATGATTGACCTGTAGCTAATGCTGTTAAATTATTAGCTGCCAAGTAATTTGCATATTCTGCACTTGTATCATCAACTAATGTTGGTGTTACGTCTACTTGAGAAATGTTGCCAGTACCGTCATCAACATTCATTTTGAATTTTCTATTATCACCAGAACCTGCAACAACAATACTACCGTCTGCACCTGTAGCATTTACAGTTGCTGTATAAGTGTGTTCTGTAATAGCTTGTGCTTGAGGGTTTGTATTCTTAGCTTGAATACCTTTGAATGTGTCTTGATTGTAGTAGTAAGTAACTTGTTTGTTGTATCTTACTCCATCAATGTCTTTGTCTACGGACTGAACATTAGAAATTGTGTAATCATTGTAACCATCACTGAATGAGTACTGTACAGTTGTGTAATCTGTTGTATTAGGACATGTTGGAATTGACAAACCTAACATTTGATTCCACAAAGTAGCAGATTGGTTACCTAATGCAGTACGAGCTTGGTTGATTTGTTGACCTTCATATTCAACGTTTGTTTTTCTTGCGGTAAGACCTAAGTATCTTGCCTGTGATGCTGCCATACCCATAAGCGGTTTCTCCTATCTTTTTGTATAACTACTTTCTTCTTTTTTTCGTATTTCGACTATTTATACTTTCTCTTTGTCTTTAATGACAGTTGGCTAAAAGTCAACTATAATCATGGTTATTATACGGTATGTTTACATTTTTTTACATTAAAATAAGACAAAAATCCCCCTTATAATGTATGCAAATATTAAAATCTCATACATGTATATTATTATTACATGTATAGTAAAATTGACATTACTACGTCATTTAGTTTATAATACTAGGACATTCTTAATGGAAGAATATTATTACATAGGTGAGGAAGATGAAATACAGAAAAAACAACGTTCTTCTTTTGTTAGAAGAAAAAACTGACGTTTACGGAGATAGAGTTGCGTTAGGTATTAGAACAGCTTTAGGCTGGAAAGAATTTACATACAAAGGTTTAGGACTTTTATCAAGAAAATTAGGTAGCTACCTTATAAATGATTTAGAAGTTCAAAAAAATGATAGAGTTGCTATTCTATCTGAATCAAAACCAGAATACGGCGCTTGTGTCTTCGCATCAATTCTTTCAGGCGCAACAACAGTTCCGCTAGATATCAAATTAACTAAGTTTGAACTTGTTTCAATCCTTACAGATTGCCAACCAAAAGTTTTGTTAGTTTCTCAAACTTATATTGAAAAAGCTTTAGAAATTCAAAAGGAAGTTTCATCAATCAAGCACATTATAGTTATGGACGAACCAAGCTATAACATGACACTTCCAAGTTTATACACAATCAATTCAACACCTCACTGCAAATGGAGGCACAGAAGCTCAAAATCAACAGCTTTCATCATTTACACTTCAGGTACAACAGGTAATCCTAAAGGCGTTGAAATTTCATTCAGAAACATGCTTGCACAATTGAATGCATTAAGCACAGTTGTTCCAGAGTTCATTCCTGCAGGCGAAAATACAAAAATTTTATCAATCTTACCTATGAACCACTTGTTTGAATTAACAGTAGGATTCTCAACATTCTTGTTATTAGGTACATCAGTTTATTACACTCAATCATTAAAACCAAAAGACATTTTAATGATTATGAGAGAAAAACAAGTTCAATTCATGGTAGTTGTTCCAGCATTCTTAAAACTATTGAAGGCTGGTATCGAAAACGAAATTCACAACAATCCAGTTGCAAGAAAAGTTTTCCCTATCATGTACAACATTGCAAAATTCATTCCTTCATTCAGAATTAAGAAGATGATTTTCAAGAAAATTCATGACAACTTCGGTGGTCAATTCAGAGGTTGTATCTCTGGTGGTGCACCAATCGACAAAAATGTTGCAAACTTCTTTGAAACAATTGGTATCAAAGTTTATGCTGGTTATGGTTTGTCAGAAACAAGCCCTGTAGTATCAGTAAACTATGACAAACGTAAAGACTACACATCAGTAGGTAAACCACTTCCAGGTTTTGAATGCAGAATTGATAAAGAAACAGGCGAAATTCAATTAAAAGGACCTTCTGTAATGAAGGGATACCATAATCAACCTGAACTTACAGCCGAAACAATTGATGAAGACGGTTGGTTGCATACTGGTGATATCGGTCACTTAGACAAAGACGGACACATTCACATTACAGGTAGAATAAAGAACATGATTGTACTTTCTGGTGGTAAAAAAGTATTTCCAGAAGAAGTTGAGGCAGTTCTTGAATCAAGCAACAACTTCGCAGAAGTTTGCGTAATGGGTTCATCTCGTTCAGGTGGTACAAAAGACGGCACAGAAGAAATTGTTGCTGTAATTGTTCCAAAAGAAAGTTACATGGCAGGTAAGTCTGACGAAGAATTAAACAAAGTTGTAAGAGAAGAAGTTAAACACTTGTCAGCACACCTAGCACCTTATAAACGACCAATTAATATTATCGTTCATAAGAAAGAACTTCCAAAAACAACTACAAGAAAGGTTAAACGTAGAGAAGTTAAACAATTATTGAATTTATAATTTAAAAAAGGAGGTTCTAACGAACCTCTTTTTTTGATTATATAATTTTCGTAAAGAATAAATTACGCTCTTGCAAATTCAATCAACTTTGGTTCTTCGTGCAAATCGTAAAACATCTTTGCTGCAACTTTAAATTCTTTTGGATTAGCGCTTACATAAAATCTTTCATGCCCGCCATTTTCGTTAAGTAAATCACAACTTTGTAAATCTTCTTTTATGTAATTTGCAAAATATTCAGCTGGGTCAATAAACATATCACGAGGCGCAAATGTTGATAAAACATCTAGTAAAAATGGATAGTGAGTACAACCTAAAAGAATTTTGTCAGGGTTGTTTTCAAGCATTTTATCCATATTTTCTTTAATCAATTGAACACTCAATTCATCATTTTGCTTGTTACCTTCAACAATCTGAACCCACCCTGGACAAGACATTTCAAACACTTCTATATTTGAGTTGTATTTATTAATTTCTCGTTTATAAGCCCCTGATGAAATTGTTGCAGAGGTTGCGAACACTCCTAATCTTTCAATCGGTAATTGTGAAATAATCTTTGCACAAGACTGAATTATAGGATAAAGTGTGTATTCAAATTTGTTATTGTATTCTTCGTAAACGTTTGCAGAAGTTGTGTTGCAAGCCATAACAACAGCCTTAACATCTTCTTGCTTAAAATAATTGAAAATATCAGCAGTTAAATCAATTAGTTGTTGTTTTGATTTTTGACCATAAGGGCAATTTTTCAAATCACCAAAGTAGATGTAATCTTCGTTTGGCAAAACTTCTTTTAATTTTTTGTATACAGTTAATCCGCCAACGCCTGAATCAAAAACGGCAATAGGTTTATTTTTGTTGTTGTTTGTAGTAATTGATGATACCATTTGTTATGCCTCTTGCAGTCGCCTGCTTACGTTTTTCAGAAACTAATTCTGCCCTTTCATTATCGTTTGAAATAAATCCAATTTCAACTAAAATCGCAGGCATTGTTGTATGATTTATAACATAAAATCTTGATTTAAACAAACCACGATCTTTTGTTGTTGTAACTTGTGCCATCAATGCATTATGAACAGATTTTGCTAAACCAATACTATACTCGTGATAATAGTGAGTTTCAATACCTGTTGCTTCAGTTCCGTTACTTGAATTTACGTGAATACTTACAAAGATGTCTGGTTTAACTTCTTCTGCGATGTCAACAATTCCTTGTAAAGGTACAAATTTGTCTGTATCGTGACTCATGTAAACTTTATAACCTTTTGAACGTAACATTGCAGCTACTAGTTTAGAAACATCTAGCGTAATATCTTTTTCATTAATACCTGCACGGATTGCACCATAATCCTTACCTCCGTGACCTGGATCAATTACTACAACCTTTTCACCATTTTTTCGTGGTGTAATTTTTGGAATTTCAACTTTGTCTTTGTCTTTATCGTCATTTTTAACCTTTGTTGGCAAAGTTGTTGGCGTATCATTTATTGTCGGTTGACGTTTTATCACCTTGGTTGGAGAGTTAAACGCAATTTTTATAGTTCTTGCATCTGTACCCGTATAAACTTTTACAGTA
>CALBKW010000058.1 GCA_937895785.1 uncultured Candidatus Melainabacteria bacterium
CTTGGGCAAGAAGATTTGCTGACTACAAACGTGCTTGGTTAATCTTAATGGATAAAGACCGCATTACAAAATTGTTAGACAACAATAAATTACAATTGATTTTTGCTGGTAAATTCCACCCAGATGATGTAATGGGTAAAGAAATGTTCAACAAATTATTGAACAGATCTCACTCAATGAAAAATATGGTTGTATTACCTGGTTATGAATTACAATTAAGCGGTATGTTGAAACGTGGTTCAGATATTTGGTTAAATACACCATTAAGACCATTTGAAGCATCAGGTACTTCTGGTATGAGTGCTAACGCTAACGGTGCATTACACTTATCAACATACGATGGTTGGACAGTTGAAGGTACATTCAATGGCGTAAACGGTTACACAATTGAATACGAAGGACTAGACGACGAAATTCCTTGGGAAGAACGTCACTGGAAAGATCACGAATACATGATGAATGTAATCGAAAAAGAAATCATCCCAACTTACTACCATAACAAAGAAGAATGGGCAAGAATGATGCGTCAAGCAATCAGAACTGCTGAAGCATACTTCAATTCTGACCGTATGGTAATTGAATATTACAACAGAATTTATCGCTCTATCGCTCACGATACAGAAGGCGCTGGAAAAGATAAAGCTGATGTTAACTTAACAAGACCAACATTTGACGCTTGGACATTCGCTAACATCAAATAGTTGATAAAAGTCTAATAAAAAACGGAGTTTGCAAAAACTCCGTTTTTTGTTAATATAAAATTCTAAAAGAGGTGGCAATGGTTTGCAAAGTTTTAACATCAACAGTTATAGGCTTAGATGCTTACAAAATTGAGGTAGAAGTTGATTTAGTCAACTCACTTCCTTCAGTTTCAATTGTAGGTTTACCTGATGCTGCAGTAAACGAGGCAAGAGAAAGAGTCCGTTCTGCAATAAAAAATTCTTCATTTTCTTTTCCTCAAAAGAAAGTGGTAGTAAACCTTGCTCCAGCCGATATAAAGAAAGAAGGTACAAACTTCGATTTACCAATTGCAGTTGGAATTTTAATTGAAGAAGGTGTTATTCAAGAAGAAAAGACACAAAATGTAGCCTTTATCGGTGAATTATCATTAGACGGAACTTTACGAAGTATTATCGGTGTACTTCCGCATGTTTTAGGATTAAAAAACGCTGGAGTAAAAACAGTAATTGTCCCAAAAGAAAATGTAAAAGAAGCCTCTCTTGCTGATGGAATAACTATTTTAAGCGCAAACAATTTGAACGAAGTTGTAAATAATTTTATTGAAACACCATTAGAAGTTGTTAAAACAAATGTTGATGAATATTTGGCAAAAGGTATTGAAGAAAATTATTTGTACGATTTTAAAGACGTAAAAGGTCAACAAAAGGCGAAAAAGGCTTTAGAAATAGCAGCGGCTGGCGGTCACAATATGATTATGGTTGGAACACCTGGTTCAGGTAAAACACTTATGGCAAAATGTTTTGCATCTATTTTGCCACCATTAGAGTTATCAGAAGCACTAGAATTAACGAAAATTTATAGTGTTTCTGGACTTTTGGCAAATAATGAACCATTAATGGTAAAACGTCCATTTCGAGCTGTTCACCATACCGCATCTGCAAACGGCATTATCGGTGGCGGAACAAATCCAAAACCAGGGGAAATTACGCTTGCACACAGAGGAGTTCTATTTTTAGACGAAATTGTTGAATTTCCAAGAAATGTACTTGAAGTTTTGCGTCAACCACTTGAAGACGGAGAAGTTGTAATTTCAAGAGCAAAGCATTCTATAAAGTATCCTGCAGATTTTATGTTGCTTGCAGCAATGAATCCTTGTCCTTGTGGATATTTAGGAGATAAAGAAAAACATTGCACTTGCACTGAATATCAAATTAACCGTTATCGCGCCAAACTTTCTGGACCACTTTTAGATAGAATTGATATACAAATAGATGTTCCAAGGCTAACAACAGATGAACTTATGAATACAAGTTCAGATGCTGAAAGCTCTTTGGATATCAGAAAAAGAGTTATTAATGCAAGAAAAATACAGAAAGAGCGCTACAAAGAAATTGGAATACTTACAAATTCACAACTTACAGCCGATATGGTCAAAAAATATTGCCAAATAGATGAAGCTTCAAAAGAAATTCTAAAACTTGCTGTTGCAAAATATCAACTTTCAGGTCGTCGTTACGACAGAGTTCTGAAACTATCAAGAACAATTGCAGACTTGGACAATTCAGAAATAATCACAACAAAACATATAACTCAAGCTCTACAATACAGATTTAGTGAGCAAATGAATTAGTAATAATGGTTATTTTCTTTTAAAGGCATCTTCAGGGTGGGCAGAATTTGAACAAATAATTTCGTAATACTCGTTTTTATCAATATTAACGCCCATATTTTTAATATTAATTTTTAACTTTTTTTTCTTTTTCTTCTTTTCGTCCATAAATTTATTATACTACAATTTAAGTTTATGGTAGAATTTTCGTATGAGAAAAAAAGTTTTTATCGACACAATGGGTTGTCAAATGAACAAATCAGATACTGAAAGAATGCTTGGTATGTTGTCATGCTTAGGTTATGACGAAACAAAAGAGCCTAAAGATGCTGATTTATTAATGATTAATACTTGTTCTATTCGCCAATTGAGCGAAGATAAAGCGTTCAGCGAACTTGGAACTTGGGGCAAATGGAAACGTGAAGGCAAAGACATCAAAATTGTTCTTTGTGGTTGCGTAGCTCAACAAAAACAAAAGGAAGTTTTCCACCGTGCCCCATATGTAGATTTAGTAATTGGAACTCATAATGTTTACCAATTACCAGATTTAATCAAACGTATTGAAAACGGTGAAACTCACGTTTGCGAATGTCCCGAAAAACCTTACGGAGAAAATGATATTGAAATTAAACGAGTAAAAGGTGTTAATGCTTGGATTCCAATTACAGAAGGTTGTAACAATTTCTGCACATACTGTATTGTTCCTTACACTCGTGGAAGAGAACGTTCTAGAGCTTCCGAAACAATTATAAAAGAAGCAAAAGATGCACTGGCTCAAGGTTTTAAAGAAATTACTTTACTTGGTCAAAATGTTGATAGCTATGGTAAAGATTTCAAAGATAGAGAATACAGACTTGCAGACTTATTAACTGAATTAAACGCACTTGAAGGTGATTTTTGGATTAGATTTGTAACTTCTTATCCAACAGATATTACAGACAATCTAATTGAAACTGCTGTAAAATTAGACAAAGTTTGTGAATATTTCCACATTCCAATGCAATCGGGTTCTAGCGAAGTTCTAAAGAAAATGAACAGACGTTACAACAGAGAAGAATATGCACAAATTGCAACAAAAATTCGTAATTTAGTTCCTGATGTAACAATCACAAGTGACTTTATTGCAGGTTTTCCTGGAGAAACAGAAGAACAATTCCAAGAAACTCTAACTGCAATGGAAGAATTAAATTTAGACTATTCAAACACCGCAGCATATTCACCTAGAGAAAAAACAGTTGCCGCAAAATGGATCGATAAATTTATTCCAGAAGATGTTAAAACAGAACGTTTGAAACGTTTAAATGACAAAAATAAAGAATGTTGTTTAAAATCTAACAAAAAATATGTTGGTAGAGAACTTGATGTTTTAATCGAAAACTTTGAAAACCATAAAGGTAAAAATGTTATCACAGGTAGAACCCGCAACAACAAAATTGTACATATACCTTATGACAAAGACCTTACAGGTGAATTTGTAAAAGTTAAAATTACAGGTGCAAAAACATGGTATATTAATGGCGAATTAATTAACAAATAAATTTATTGCATTAATTTCAAAAATATGATACGATAAACTTGTTAGCAGGGGTAAAAATGATTAAGCAGACAAAAGCTAATATAATCATCACACCAAGTTTGAAAAATCAAACTGAATTTGCTGACAACCAATCGAATAAAGTGTAAAAAGAACCCTCAATCGGGTTCTTTTTTATTGCTTTTGACAATCAAATAATAAAAAGATGTAAACAAAACTTAAAACTTCTTGCATTTTTACTACAGCAGTAGTAATATAATAAAGTAAAGTTTTTCGGTATGAGGTACACAAGGATATGACAGAAAATTATTGCGAAGCGCTTGGGTATGGCGCAAATAAATACCACGTAGAGATGGAGAATGTTGGAAACATAGTTGCAACAACTCTTTACAAGGACGGTAAAATCGTTTTGTACGAAGAAACTACAAAAGAGGTAAGACACCTTAAAGACTACGGTGACTTTGAAGTTACTAAGGTATTAAAAAGAATACATTTTGATGAAAACGGAAATATAAGAAGATAGAGCAAAAATTTTTAGATTAAAAATTTTTGCTCTACTTATTTTTGAGTTATTTTATTTGCACTTATGTAGTAAATATTGTACAATAAGCTTATTACAAAAGAAGGATTGTGTTATGAGTAAAATTAAAATAGGTCTTATAGGCTTAGGTACAGTAGGTGGCGGTGTTTTCAAGGTTTTAAAAAACTTTCCTGATGTTGAAATCATAAAAATTGCCGTT
Source organism: uncultured Candidatus Melainabacteria bacterium (assembly GCA_937895785.1). Taxonomy (GTDB): domain Bacteria; phylum Cyanobacteriota; class Vampirovibrionia; order Gastranaerophilales; family Gastranaerophilaceae; genus UBA6984. The sequence continues at coordinate 4,565 of CALBKW010000058.1, forward strand.
AAAAATATTGATAAACCTAGAAATATTGAAGATTTAGACCGTGCAATGCTTACTACAGACCCTTATGAAATAGTTAACGACCCAGAATGTACTGTTGTTGCAGAGCTTATTGGTGGTGTTCATCCTGCTTATGAATTAATCAAAAAAGCTATTGAAAACGGCAAGCACGTTGTTACTGCAAACAAAGAACTTTTAGCAAAACATGGTGAAGAACTTTTTAATTATGCAGAGCAACATAACGTTGTAATTCTTTATGAAGCTGCCATTGCTGGCGGTATTCCGTTAATTATGCCAATAAAAACAATTCTTGCTGGTAACAAAATCACTAAAATTGAGGCAATTTTAAACGGTACTACAAACTATATTTTAACAAATATGGATGAAAACCAATCTTCTTACGAAACAGTTTTAAAAGAAGCCCAAGAACTTGGCTATGCAGAAGCAGACCCAACTGGCGATGTTGAAGGTTTTGATTCAGCATACAAACTTACAACTCTTGCAACAATTACATTTAACAAACGTGTAAAACTGGAAAATGTTTATAGAGAAGGCATAACAAAAATCAAATCAGAAGATATTAAATATGCAAACGAATTAGGCTATAAAATCAAATTAGTAGCTTATGCTCATATTGATGAAAATGATAACGCTGACGTTAGGGTTCATCCTATGTTTGTGAGCAAAGACGAAACTTTGGCACACATAAATTTTGTTAAAAATGCTATTGCCCTAACAGGTTCACCTGTTGGCAAAATCACACTTTCAGGTGCTGGTGCTGGAGAAATGCCGACCGCAAGTTCTGTTGTTGGAGATATTTTAGCAATTGAAAGAGAATATGGCACAACTGATTATATTTTGCCAATGATGCGTTGTAAGCATGCTCATAACACTGTTGCAAAAATGGTTCCAATTGATGAAACCGAAAACAAATATTATTTACGAATAATTGCAAATGACAAAATCGGCGGAATTGCGGATATTACAGAACATTTTGCAGAAAGAAAAATTAGTATTGAGTCAATATTAATGAAAGAAATTAAAGAAAACAATACGGCTGAAATTGTTATTGTTACAGACAAATGCAAAGAAAAATCAATAACAGAACTTAAAAACGATTTTGCTCAACACAGTTGCGTAAAAGAATTGGCAAGTATGATTAGAATTAACGGTTAGAAAGGCGAAAAATGACTTATTATAAGGGTTTAATTGACAAGTACAGAGAATATTTACCAGTAAATGAATTTACACCAATTGTAACCTTGAATGAGGGGAATACCCCATTAATAAAGGCTGACAACTTAGCAAAAAAATTAGAATTAGATGCTGAAATTTATTTAAAGTTTGAAGGTTCAAACCCAACAGGAAGCTTTAAAGACCGTGGCATGACAATGGCTGTAACAAAAGCTAAAGAGGCTGGTTCAAACGCCATTATTTGTGCTTCGACAGGTAACACTAGCGCATCTGCAGCAGCTTACGGTGCAAGAGCTGGTTTAAAAACTTATGTATTAATTCCTGACGGCTACATTGCATTAGGTAAACTTTCTCAAGCAATGATGTATGGTGCTGAAATTATTGCTATTCAAGGTAATTTTGACCAAGCACTAGAAGTCGTAAGAAAAATCTCAGAAGAATATCCTATAACTCTTGTAAACTCAGTTAATCCATACAGAATTGAAGGTCAAAAAACAGGTGCTTTTGAAATTTGTGATGCATTGGGTCAAGCTCCAGATTATCACTTTATTCCAGTAGGTAATGCTGGTAACATTACAGCATACTGGAAAGGCTACAAAGAATATAACGAAAAAGGTAAAATCAACAACTTACCTAAAATGATGGGGTTTGAAGCTGAAGGCGCTGCTGCTATTGTTCGTGGCGAAAGAATTATGAACCCAGAAACTATTGCAACTGCAATTAGAATTGGTAATCCTGCAAGTTGGAAAAAAGCAGAAGCTGCAAGAGATGAAAGTAAGGGTACAATTTCTTCAGTAAATGATGATGAAATTATGGCAGCTTACAAATTAATTGCAAATTGCGAAGGTGTTTTAGCAGAGCCTGCAAGTGCTGCATCTGTCGCTGGTTTAATCAAATGTAGACACACAATTAAAACAGGTGCTAAATGCGTTTGTATTTTAACAGGTAACGGCTTAAAAGACCCTGACAACGCAATTAAATATTCAGGTGCAGAGGTTAAAAAGACATCGGCAGATATCAAAGATATTTTAAACGTAATGTCATTCTAATTGCGTTTTAAGGTGATCAAAACATCTGGTTCATACATTTCAACAGATTGAATTGTATAGTTTTTTGATGCACTAATTTCCTCAATATCACGTCCAGAATAAGCACTTTTAGCTAGGTTATCGCCTACAATTTTAGGTGCTATAAATTGGTAAATTTTATCTGCTAAATTTTGCTCAATTAGTTGTCCATTAAGAGTTCCGCCAGCCTCTACAAAAACTGAACTCAATCCTGTTTTATACAAAAATTCAAATAATTCTTGTACATTTAATTTATTATTAGCTTCTGAAACATTTATAAATTCAACATTTTCAGGCGCTTTTGGCAAATCTGTTCGACTTGTCACAACATAAATTTTTCCTGTTTTAAAATACTGCATAGAAAAATTACATTTTAATTTTCTATCTAACAAAACTTTTATTGCACAATCAAATTTTGGATTATCTGTCAAGACCGTTGAAGATGTTGTTAAAACACAATCATAAGCACTTCTAAGTTTCTTAACTATTTCTCTAGCCTTTGAAGAAGTTATCCATTTTGAACTTCCAGTTTTTGTTGCAATCTTTCCATCCAGAGTTGTCGCAGTTTTTAAAGCAACAAAAAGTTTGTGTTCTTGCATATTTTTTATAAAAACTTCATTTAGTTCTTTTGCTTCTTCTTCTAAGACTCCTTCTATAACTTCAATACCTGCATCTTGAAGTTTTTTAATGCCATTCCCAGCAACAATTGGATTTACATCACGCATTGCGATAACAACTTTTTTTAAGCCTCTTTCTACTATTAAATCAGCACATGGCGGAGTTTTTCCATAATGTGAACAAGGTTCTAAATTTACAATTAAAGTTCCACCCATTGCATCATTTACACCAAGTTTAAGCAATGCATCTCGTTCAGCATGATTTTCTCCATATTTTTTGTGATATCCTGTTGAAATTTCATTGTCATTTTTATCTAAAACAACACAACCAACAAGTGGATTGGGAGAAACTTTGCCAACTCCTTGTTTCGCTAACTCAAAGCATTTTTGCATATATTTTTCATAACTTTGCATATTTGTATTTTACAATAAATTATGCTAAATTTAAACAAAAAGGAGTATTTTATGGCTTTTGAATTAAAATATTTAGGACATAGCGCATTTGAAATTAAATTTTTTGACAAGTCAATCTTAATTGATCCATTTTTAAGTGCAAATCCAGACTATGATTATAGAGTAGAAAATGTTTCTGATATATTTTTAACTCACGCACATGCAGATCATTTAGGAAACGCTATTGATATCGCTAAATATAGCCAATCAACAATTACAGCTATTTTTGAGCTAGCTAATTATTGTGCACAAAAAGGTGTTCGCACTAATGGAATAAACTTTGGAGGCTGGCTTAATTATGATTGGGGTAGAGCCATTTTTGTTCCAGCTTTTCATTCTAGCTCAAACCTAGAAGGTCAGTATATGGGTGAACCTGCTGGAGTCATTTTAGAAATATCAGGAGTAAAAATTTACCATGCTGGTGATACTTGCTTATTTAGTGACATGAAATTGATAAAAGAATTATACAATCCTGATGTAGTTATGCTTCCTGTTGGTGGAACTTTTACAATGGATATTGAACATGCCGCAATTGCAGCAGAATGGTTAAATCCACGAGTTCTTATTCCGATGCATTACAACACTTTCAGCTCAATTTATACTGACATTGAACGTTTTGAAATGATGCTACAAACTAAAGGAATTAATTACCAAACAATGCAAATTAACGAAACTCTTAGTTTCTAACCTTAAAAACGCCACCAGTTTCAGCAAATAAAACGACTTCGCTTGTTGGAGTTTCTTGTTTGATTAGTTTATAAAAATCTTTAACCAAAATCATTTGTGTTTGTACACAATTGAATTTGTTGTTTTGCAAATAATCAGCTAAATCATTTGAATTTGAAACATATTTTTTCAATTTAATAAACAATGAATATTGTTTAGAGCGTTTTGTGATTTCCTGTTTAACAAAACCAATTACATTGTCATAATTTAGAGTAAACCCTGTTGATGAAGTTATGTCTAAAATATAATTATGTCCGTCGTAAGTTTTTATTGAAAAATATGCTAAAAGAGTGTGTAAATTTTCATCTTCCAAAACATATTGCCATTCAATATTATCAGCTAAACCCTTAAAGAACTTTGAATAATATTCATTTTTTGTTTTCAACATTGAAGGTTTAAAGTGAGTAATCAAGGAGTCATTAAACAACATTGCAACTGCCTGTGCATCAGAATTTCGGAATTGCCTAAATCCGTGGATATCATTTGAAATAAACCCACTATTATCAACTCTATAAAGTTCCTCATCTGCACACTTTCTAAATCCACAACCATCAATAAAAAGTTTTAATAATTCGTCGTGAGATTCATCAATTGATGCAACAAAAGTCTGAGCGCCTTTTGCTCCATAACGTGCAATTACAAACTCTATCAACTGTTTACCAATATCATAATAATCTTTTTTAAATAAAAGTTTCGTTATATTAATTCGTTGATGATTACCTATTGTTGGCAACACTGAAATCATCCCATGTAAATCATTTCCGTCGACAAGAACATAAGATTCTGACTTAAATTTCAAATTCAAGGGCAACCAGTAATGAAACAAGTCACAAGAAGTATTTAAAAGCCTTTTTACAAATTGTTCAGCTTCATCATTTCCTAAAAAGGAAATCATATCCTTAACTTTATCTCTATCAAACGGTAGTAATTTTCTTATAATTGCCATAACTAAATTATATCAATTTTTAATTATTAATCAAGTTAACACTTAGAAAATTTAAGACAAAAAAACACCATGTATGCAATAAAAATTGCACAACAATAATAAATTATTAAACTTTTAATTGCACTTTAGTGAGATTTTACAATTCTTTTAAAGAATTTGCTAAAAAATCCATTTGGTTGTAAAAAATCTAGTGTAATTTCAATGTCTTTAGCTTCTTGCCATAAATGTTTGATAGCATTTGATGTTTTTTTAGCTTCAAATAAATCGGCAGCTAACATTTTTTCTTTAAAACCGTTTGATAACATGTGAATAATTCCAATTCTTGTGAACTCTACGAAATTATCACAACATGGCTATGTTTTAAATCCTCTAAATTGCGTATATTACGAAACTAAATCATTCAATTCAACAAAATATTTAATATATTGAGTGGTAAACAAGTTATTAAGTTTACCAAATAACTTTAAATTATTCATCTTCAACATTTTTCCATCACCACAAATAACAGATAATGAGTGATTCTCAGATGATTTTTCAATAATTGTACCTGCAGTTGTAAACTCTGTATTATTATCCAAAATTTCTAAATAATATGGATTTGGTGTAAAAAATTTGCTCTTATATGAGAAATAAGTCTTTGACCAAGGAAAAAACCCTCTAATATGTGCAGAGATTGCTTCCGCTGGTTTATTAAAATCTAACATAATATCCTCACGAGTAATTTGTGGATAATATGTAGCTCTTTCTTCGCTTTGATCCACTGGAATTATAAAGTCATCAGCAAGGCTATTTAATAATTCTGTTACTGCTTGACGAGCAACAATGACTGTTCTTTCTTTTAATTCTTTACCAGTATCCTCAGGTTTTATTTCAATTTGTTTTTGCAGCAAAATAGCCCCAGCATCGTATTCTTCACTCATCAAATGAAATGTTATACCAGTTGTTTTTTCTTGATGCCTAATAGTTTCTAAATAAGGATTTGGACCTCTATATTTTGGTAGCATTGATGGATGAACGTTAATCATAGCTATCTTAGGAAGTTGAATTGACTCTTTTTTCAATTTTTCACCCCAAGTACCTACTATAACTAAATCTGGATTTAATTTTAAAATTTCTTTTCTAAACTGCTCTGAATTTGCACTTTTAGACTTCAATTCAGGGACATTGTAGCTTTTTATATAGCTATATTCTGTTGAAGGCAAAATAAAATCCTTTATCTTTGTATAAATATCTAACTTTTTTAGCCTCTCATAACGCATAACACCAACTATTTTGCAATTCGCATCTTGCACACCTGCAATTAAATTGCCTAACATTTCGCCATGTCCTAATATAACTACTCTAAACATTCAATATCCTTTTTAATTTGAGTTTTTAGCTCTGTTAAAGATTGAAATTTCTTCTCATCTCTTATTTTAACCAAAAAATTAACTTTAACAATCTGCCCATAAATATCTTCGTTAAAATCAATTATATGAACTTCTAACGTTTTTTGCACATCATCTGTAACCGTTGGATTTGAGCCGTAGTTTGCAATACCCATGCGTTTTTTACCCAAAACTTCTATCTCTACAGCGTAAACACCGTCTGGAAGATTTAACATTTTTTCAGGCATTTTCAAATTTGCAGTTTTAAATCCAATTGTACGACCTATTTGTCTACCTTTTATAACTTCATTCTTAACGTAAAATCTATATCCTAACATTGAATTTGCACGAGGAATATCTCCATTTGATAAAGCTTTACGAATTTCTGATGAACTTATTATGTAATTTTGCAACCTTATTGGAGCAATCTCTTTAAATTCATATCCATATTCATTTTGCATCAATCTTAAATAATCAACGCCGCCTGATTTATTGTAACCAAAATAATGGTTAAAACCTGTAACTATCATTTTTGGGTGTAAGTTATCAATGAGTTTTTTTAAATAATCTGATGCCGTTTGTTTTGCTAAATCTTCTGTAAAATCGGACAAATACAAATAATCAACACCTAAATTCTTAATCGCCTTAATTTTTTCTTCTAATGTCATAATGTAATTTGGTTTTACGTTATTTAATGCAACATAAGGAGATTGGCGAAAAGTTACAACTGCAGATTTTATATTATTTTTTTTTGCATAATCAACGGCAGACATAATCACAGCCTTATGTCCTAAATGAATCCCATCAAAAAATCCTAGCGCAATTGCTAAATTTTCTTCACTTTTTAGCTTATTTAAGATTTCCATAAAAATATTATATTATAAATTAATTCAAATATTGTCATGAAAAATTTTTTTTCATGTTAAAATTATTTCAAGGAACAAACTCATGAGAATATTCGAGGTTAAAAATAACCTGGTAAAAATTTTTTATGAAACAAGTGACAACTTGTTCTTATCCGGATTTGTAATGATTAAGGACAGCAGAGAATCTTACATCGGTCAGATTATGCACCTAGAATCAAGCAAACACGGAAATGTTGCTATTGCCAAAATTATTTTTAACATCACAGAAGAAGGTGTTATTACTACATATTCAGGCTCAATTCCTGCAATAAATAGTGCTATTTCAAATATCAATTCTGTTGATTTCCTTAAGCTTATACAAGGTCAAACCCCAATATTAATCGGTGAATTTATAGATAATGACATCTTGGTTTCACTAGATAAAAGTTTTCTTGAAAATAAATTAGTTATTTGTTCCGAAAATCAAGAAAATTCTGATTTGATGATTAAGACATTGAATCAACAAGTCAAAAACTATAGCAAAAAGACTGTTGTCATTGACACAGATGGCGAAAGCATTTTTGATAAAAACACTTTTGTTATGGCTGAGAATTTCCGTCTTCCTATAAATAATCAACTTATCAATTTTATTTATGAAAACGGACTTGAGTTCAAAAGCGCTAGAAGTAAAGCTATTTTGCAAGAAACTTTCTTAGAAATTCAATACTACTTGTCAAGCCTTGAAGAACCTTATATTCCTGTTAAAAAATTCATTGATATTCTTGAAAAACAATACAATGAGTCAAAACTTCCAGAGCTTGTTCTACTTAAAAATGCTCTAATCAAATTTGATGAAGCTGGCATTTTTGCAAGAAACATACTTGAATACAAAAACTTGTTTGAATCATTACTTCAAAATCAAACAACAGTAATTAACGTCGCAAATGTTGATGAATCAATACAAAGAGAAGTTATTTCTTACGTTTATGATGTTCTTTCTGGATTTTCAGAAGATTTTTATGTATTTGTGAAATTAAACAACGCAAATTCAGATAAAAAATTATTAAAACAAATATTCTCAAACTCAAATATATATACAATTACGAATTGTTCCTATTCGTACAAATACCTAACAGAATTAAAGAAAATTTCAAAAGATTTAATTCTGTTTACTCCATTGTTGCAGCAACAAGACTTCGCAAGCTACAACACATTTTTAACAACTTTGGGCAGAACTGAATTTGTTGTTTACGGAAAAGCAACACAGTTTATGCCATTGATAATTAAGTTATCGGAAAAAGCTCGTATTACAAGAACAGCACCTCATGTATCAATCTCACAAGAGGATGCTCAAAGAATGGTTCAAAACCAGCTGAAAGAACAACAGCGTCGTTATGAAGCTGAAAAGGTACAGCAAGAAGCCTACAATCAGCAACAACAAATGACTCAACAAATGTTCCAACAACAAATGGCGCAAATGGTTTATCCGCAAATGTATCCACAACAACCGCAGATATTCTATCCTCAACAGCCACCTATTTTTCCACAACCGCAAATGTTTGCGCAACCTATGTATAACCAACCATATATGCAGCCATATCCTCAAATGCAACAACCATACATGGCTCAGCCTTTTATGCAAAATCCACAACAACCATTTGCAACACAACCAATTCAATCAGCTCAACCACAAACACAGCCTCAAGCACAACAAAACACAACTCAACAACAAGCACCTAATGAGGCTGCACCACAAATTTTCAAATCTATAGAGCCTCAAGATATGCCTATAGAAAATCCAGCACAAGATATACACCAAGTGCAACAAAATTCAGGTATTATAAATGTTGATGACCCAGCAAATCAACTAACAGAAGAAGATTTAGACCAAATTCAAGATGTCGATATGTACGATAATCAGGTACAAGAAGATGTACCAGAAATTATTGAAGAAACTTCTTTTGAACCTCTTGAACAAGAAATTCAAACGGAGGAAGATGATTCGTACTTGGACGAAATTCAACCAGATGAAAACGATATCATTGAGGAAGAAACTCCTATTCAAGAAGAGGAAGAAGAACCTCAAGATATCAAAACAAAATATAATATTACAGAAGAAGATTTACAAGAAAAAGAGGTTGTTCCTATATACCCAGCAAAAACTGGTTCTAACGTAAATGTTGAATACGACAAAGGTGATGTTGTTATTCACAAAGAATTTGGAACTGGTCGTATTGAAAAAATAATTAATTATGGAAGTAAAAAACTTTGCTCAGTATATTTTGAAGGATTAGGTAGAAGACTACTAGATCCAACTCTTTCAGAATTAAAAAAGGCTAATTAATAAAAATGACAAACAATATTAACGAAAAAACCAAATATAAAAAATTAGCACAGTTCATTGAACTTTCTATTTGGTTTTTATTAGTTATGTTTATTGTTGGAATTGGAGTCGTTTTAAAACAAGATTATAACCACCACAAAACATATCAAATATTTTTGCAAGATGTTGATGGTATTATTAAAGGCTCACCTGTTAGAATGATGGGTATTCATATTGGTTATGTCAGAAAAGTAAAAATTATAAACGATATGGTTTTTGTTGATTTCATAATTAATCAAGACGGAATTTCAATTCCAAAAGGTTCTAAAGTTACAGTTGAGTTTACAGGACTTGGAGGTTCTAAATCAATAGAAATATATACACCAAAAGATAAAGTTCCAGAAGACTCTCCAACCTTTGAAATACAACAGCCACGCAGAATTGGTGCAGCATTAAGTCTTTTGGATTCAATGTTAGAAAAAATTTCTGCAATTATGTTTCAATGCACAAGCTTTACAGGCTCAATCAACAGAGCTTTTTCAAAATCTGAAAAAACAAAATTTGAAAAGCCAATCGGTGACTTACTTAAAGATACTGACTCTTGGCTTGATGAAACACAAAAGAAAGTAAATAAGACAAAAAGATAATATTAGAAAAAGAGGTATGAATAAATGAACAAAGATTTAGTAAGAATTATTGAAAATCCCGTAATTTTTCAAAACTTGTGCACAATGCGTGACAAAAATACTGATAGCCAAGGTGTAAGACTTGCTACTAGAAAAATTACACGTGTACTTTTATATGAAGCAGCAAAAAATTTGCCACTAATAGAAAAAGAAATCGAAACTCCAATTAAAACAACAACTTTTAAAACAATAAAAGAAGACATAAACATTATCATTTCACCAATTTTAAGAGCTGGCTTAATCTTTACAGACGAAGCTATCGACATTTTGCCACAAGCTTGCATTCGCCACATTGGTATGTACAGAGATGAAAAAACTTTAAAACCAGTTTGGTATTACAACAAAGTACCTATGGAAGCACCAAATCCAGAAAACTTCTATATTTACATTACAGACCCAATGCTTGCTACAGGTAACTCTTTAATCGAAGCAATTAGATTGTATGCTGATAAGAAAATTCCTATGGCAAACATTAAATGTATTTGTATCATGGCAGCTCCAGAAGGAATAGAAAATATACAACGAGAATTCCCTGAAGTTGAAATTATTACAGCAGCAGTTGATGAAGGTATCAATGAAAAAGGCTATATCGTACCAGGAATGGGCGATGCTGGCGACAGAATTTTCAACACTTAATATATCTACAAAAACATAGTTAAAAAAGTGCAAAATCCTTATGTATCAAATATAATATTGTACATAGAGGAAGGATTTTGTTTTCTTTGAAAAAGATTGCACAAATATTAACATTATTTATTGTCATTTTCGCACTATGCAACTGCGCATACGCGATTGAAGATGTGCAAAAAAATAAGAATAAAGATGTTGTATTAAAAGAAGAAATCAAAGAAAACTCACCCAAACAAGAACAATCTCGAATGGAAGCTAACGTTGAAATTCAAGATGGAGCTGTTTTATCTTTAGATGATTGTATCAGAATAGCTTTAACTAACAGCCCTGAAATTAAAAAATATAAAAACTTGGTTAGACAAGCAAATGCTCTTTTAGGACAGTCAAAAGCCTCTTACTTTCCATCATTAAGTCTTGGCACAGGTTATTATGGCAATTTTAACAACAATGATGGAAATTCAATTAGTGACAATTCTTATGGATTAAATGCATCTTTAAGTCAACTTATCTTTAGTTTTGGTAAGGTTGGAGCAAAAATTAAAAAGGCTAAATTAAATAAAATTGCCGCTGATTTTGACCTAAATTACGAAACAATCAAAACCATTTTTAACGTAAAAACAAATTATTATGCTGTTTTGGCAGCAACAGCAAATATGAAAGTTCAAGAGGCTAATATCTCTGTAAATGAACGTCAATACCAACAGACAAAAGCATATTTTGAAGAAGGTTTGAAATCAAAAATAGACCTTGTTAATGCAGAGGTTTACTTAAGTGATGCAAAAATCAATTATGTAACAGCTCAAAACACTTATGATGCAGCAGTAATTGCTTTAAACAACTCAATGTATATTCAAAGTTCTCCAAAATATTCAATCGAAAAAATTGAATCATTTAACTTTGCAAACAAATATGCAGAAGTTGCATTAAAAAACTTTGACCAAGATTTAGTAAAAAAATTCAAAGCACCTGAACTTGCAGAAGGCGCAAGTTACCAAACAAGTGTACAAAAAAACGAATTAATTGATATTAATTATAAGGTTAAAAAGTTCCCATATACATTAAATGAATCAATTGCTCTTGCAAAAGAAAATCGTCCAGATTTGCGTTCATACGTTGCAGTCCGAGATGCATTAAGACAAGAATTGAAATACCAAAGAATACAATATTTACCAGATTTAAAAGCAAAAGGAACTTATGGACTTAACGCTGCAAACACAATGACAAATTCATTCCAAGTTGCAGGCACACTTGATTTTACATCAATTAACGCAATGGATATCAAATACAAAATTGAAGAAGCTAAAGCTAAATTAGATGTTGCAGACAATGCCATAGACAAAATGGAAAAAGATATCTATTTTAGCGTACAAACAGCTTATGTAAATATGGTTCAATTGGAAAAGAAAATTCCACTTACAGAAGTTTCAGTTAAACAAACATTTGAAAACTTAGAACTTGCAATGGGCAGATATGAAGTTGGTTTAGGTAACTTTTTAGAAGTTCAAGATGCAATTGTAAATTATAATAAAGCTCAAGAAAGCTATGTAAAATTAATTTTTGATTACAACGTAGCAAGAGCGAAGGTTGAGTTAGAAATAGCAAAACTTGATAAACCTCAAGAACAAAAGGACAATAAATAAATGAATAAGAAAAAAATCGCCATTATAGCACTAATCGTAATACTTGTTGTGGTTGTTGCTATTGAAGTTATTTTAGGAAAAACAAATAAATACAAGACAGAAAAAGCTGAAAAACACACAATTCAACAAATTGTTGAAGCCTCAGGCACAGTAAACCCTGTAAACACAGTTAGTGTAGGTTCAACTGTATCAGGTTTGATGATGGAAGTTTATGTTGATTTCAACTCAAAAGTTAAAGCTGGTCAATTAATCGCTTTAATGGATACTAGCTTACTTCAAGCTAATGTTGATAAAGCAAAAAGCAATTACGACAAGCAAAAAGCAATTACTGATAATAGTTTAAAAACTTATAACAGATATAAAAATCTTGTTGCAAGAAACTTTATGGCAAAAAGTGAATTAGACCAAGCTCAAGCTGATTATTTATCAAACAAAGCTCTTTTAAATGCAGCAAAAGCTGATTTGGAATACGCAGAACATCAATGTTCATTTGCTTATATCTATTCACCTGTTGATGGGATTATTGTTACACGTAATGTTGACCCAGGACAACCAGTTGCAGCAAGCTTCCAAGCTCCTGAATTATTCACTGTTGCAAAAGATTTAAAAGAAATGCAAATTGAAGTTAATGTTTCAGAAGCTGATATCGGTAAAATTAAAGAAGGTCAAGAAGTTGATTACACACTTGATGGATATCAAGACCAAGTATTCAAAGGTCAAGTTTCTCAAGTTAGAATTTCACCAACGACAGTTTCTAATGTAGTAACTTACACTGTCGTTGTTAGAGTTGATAACGATGATTTAAAACTTAAACCAGGTATGACCGCAAATGTTTCTATCATCACTCAAAAGAAAGAAAATGTCCTTTGTGTACCATCAATTGCTTTAAAATATACTCCTTCAAGCAAAGGTGAAATCAAACGCTACGAAACTCAAGGTATTTGGGTTTTAAGAGGTTCAAAACCAGTTAGAGAAACCGTTGAAATTGGAGCAAGTGATGACACTTACACAGAAATCACATCTGGTAATATTCAAGAAGGCGACAAAATCATTGTTAGCAGTGACGGGAAATCTTCAACAAAACAAGACAGTAAAAATACTAAAAAACCACCAATGAGAATGTTCTAAAAATGGCACTTATTGAAGTTCAACATGCAATAAAAACATACGCAACAGGCGACAGCTCATTCAATGCTTTAAATGACGTATCATTAAGCATTGAAAAAGGTGAATTTGTCGCAATTATGGGGGCATCTGGTTCTGGCAAATCTACATTTATGAATATGCTAGGAACTTTGGATAAACCTAATTCAGGAAGTTATCACCTTGACGGCATTGATGTTCTAAGTCTTGATAGCGAAAGCCTTTCAGAAATTAGGAATGTAAAATTAGGTTTTGTATTTCAAGGATTTAATCTAATTTCAAGAACAACAGCTCTTGAAAATGTTGAATTACCAATGATTTACAAAGGTGTTGATGAAGAAACTCGAATTAAAAAAGCAAAAGAGGCTCTAAAAATTGTAGGACTTGAAAAACGTGAAGATCACATGCCCAACCAAATGTCAGGTGGTCAACAACAACGTGTGGCAATTGCCCGCGCCATTGTAAACGATGCACCAATTATTCTTGCCGATGAACCAACAGGTAACTTAGACACTAAAACAAGTATTGAAGTCATGAATTTCTTTTGCGAATTAAACGAAAAACATGGTAAAACAATCGTTTTGGTTACTCACGAGCCAGATATTGCAGAATTTTGCAAACGTGTAGTTCGATTTAAAGACGGAAACATTATTTCTGATGAGGTTAAACGCAAATGATAGATTTAAAAACCACTTTAAATATTGCTATACGCTCACTAAAAATTAATAAAATGCGCTCTGCTCTAACCAGTTTGGGTATTATCATTGGTGTTTGTGCTGTAATTGTAATGCTTGCAGTTGGTACAGGTTCAAGAGAAAAAATTGCAAAAGATATGGAATCAATGGGTAGCAATTTACTTATGATTCGTTCAGCTTCTGCAAAAAGTGGTGGTGTTCGTATGGGTATGGGTACTCGCCCAACACTAACCTTGAAAGACGCTGAAGCCATTGAAAGCAAAGCTAGAGGCGTTCTTGCAATTGCGCCATATTCAGCCGAAGCAAAGCAATTAACCTTTGGTAATCAAAACTGGTCAACTTCAGTTGGTGGCACAACTGCACCTTATTTATTTATAAGAAATTACGAAATTGAATCAGGAAGAAACTTCATTCCAGAAGATATAAAAAACAACACAAAAGTTGCAATTTTAGGACAAACCGTTACAACAGAACTTTTTGGTGATATGGATCCAATCAATAAAACTATTCGTATTGGAGGAATCCCATTTAAAGTTGTTGGTTTGTTAAAAACAAAGGGGCAATCTGGAATGGGACAAGACCAAGATGATTTGGTATTTATTCCGATTACAACAGCTCAAAAAAAGGTTTTTGGTACAGCCTTTCCAGGGACAGTTTCTATGATTAGTGTAAAAGCACAAGATGATGAAATAATTGAAACAACTCAAAGTGATATTGAGGAAATTCTAAAATATCGTCATCATATCGGTAAAACTCAAAATAACGATTTTGAAATTAGAAATTTGGCACAAATGCAAGAAACAATAAAATCTTCAGCACGCACAATGTCATTATTTTTATTCGTAATCGCCTTCGTTTCACTTCTTGTTGGTGGTATCGGCATTATGAACATTATGCTTGTGTCTGTTACGGAAAGAACAAAAGAAATAGGTATTCGTATGGCAATTGGTGCAAAAGCTAAAGACATTAGAATACAATTTTTGATTGAATCCTTTTTACTTTCAATATTCGGCGGTATAATTGGAGTTCTACTAGGTTGCGTAATCTCTGGAATTATCGGTTTAATCGGTGCAATGCAAGTTTCAGTCTCTGCATTTTCAATATTCTTGTCACTAGGTTTTTCAGGACTTGTCGGTGTAGGATTTGGTTATTACCCAGCATACAAAGCTTCTTTATTGAACCCTATTGATGCTTTAAGATATGAATAAAAATAAGTCCCACAAATGCGGGACATAGATTGAGCAATCAAAAGAGTTGAGGATTTACAACTCTATAATAAACTATTAAGGCGGTCATTTCATTAGATGAAATGACCGCCTTTTAAAAATAATTCTACTACTTTATGACTATAAAACTCTTTGTTCTTTAACTTTATCATCAACATTAACTTCGTAGTTTTTTCCTTTAATGTTAGCTCTAAAGAAGTCATCGTAGTTTTTATTGATTGATTTAAAGTTATCTTTTACTTCTTTAAAATCTTTTTTAGATAAGATTTTATTTGATAAAATTACTTTATAATCTTTGTTTAAGTCGATATTTTCAAACTTGCCTGTTTGTTGGTTTCTGCATTTTACAGCATCGGCGTAAGAATTTTTACTTTCACCTTTAGAAATTTGCTCAATCATAGTTCTGTTTACTTGGAAATCAGACCATTGGATTAATGTATTTCTTGTAGGAGCTTCTAAGTTAGATTTTACGTTCTTAGAAATAATATCAACTAATTGATTACCCTTAACGTTACCGACATTCAAGTTTTGAGATTCAACATCAATACCGTCAAATATTTTTAATAAGTTTAAGTTAGTTGAACCTTCTTTAATTCCACCTCTAACGTAAGAAGATTGTAATGCAACTGATGCTAAGTCTGGAATTTCTTTTCTAGCTTCCTCTGCAACTGTAGAAGTTAAGAAATTTGTTAATTCAGTATTTGCATATCTAATTTTATCAGAATATTCTAATTCAGATGCACCATGCATTTTAACTAATGGTTTAACATCTTCTTCAAAGTTTTTATCTAAGAATGTCTTAACGTCTTTATCTGGTGCAGAATTTTCTGTAATGTACATGTTGTAACCAACATCTTCTAAATCACCGTCATCATTAAATCTAAAGTTTACTGATTTAATAATTTCATTATCTTTACCTAAAGAGTTGATAAGTGTTCCGCCTTGAACTTCATTATCTCTAGTATGATCGTGACCATTCAAGATTACGTTAATATTTGGAACATTTTTTTGAATCATTTTTGAAATTGGTGCGCCCATGTGAGAAAGTAGAACTACCGCACCTTTTGGGTGTTTTTCTTTAAATGCGCCAACCTCCTTGTTCAATACTGCAAAAGTACCTTGTAAATCATCTTCTGTTAATTGAGTATCTTTTTTGTTGCAGTTATCGTATAATTCAGTTTTTGTTAATTTACCTTTTAAACTTGGAATTGTAACACCTACAAACATTACATCATGTTTAAGATTTGGATTTTTGTCATCTTGAACTTCGTAAACTTGAGATTTTACAATGTTTTTGTGGTCTTTCATTAAGCCTGTAACCAAAGGTGATTTTTCTAAATCAACATTAGTAACAAGAGTTTTTACAGGTTCATCTTTCAATTTGTTAAATACAAATTCGTCACCACCGTCGTAACAGTGATTACCTAAAGAATAAACTGTATCAAAATTATTTTTAACCATACCTTTTACGGTATTTACAACTTTGTCTAAGAAATTAGCTTGAATATCGCCGTTTGAAAGTTCAGGTTTTGTCATGTAACCTTTTTTATGAGGGTTCATGAAGAAATCGCCTGCAATAGCAAACATATTCAAAGTTGACTTTTCATCAGCTTTTTTGAAAATATCACCTTTGTTTTTATCAATAGTACCAACCAATTGAGGTAAGTTTTGAACATTCCCATGATTGTCTGACATAGCTACAATGTTAACTTGAGCTGCTTTAAAACCTACTTGAGGGAAGTTAAAATTAGTTAATTTCATCTACACACCACCTATAAATTTCTTATGCCCTTATAAAACATGTGAAGAAAAAAAATTGCCCTAAAACCATGTATTTACGCGATTTTTATATTGCTTTGTAAACTTATGTAACAAACTCCTTCAAAAGCCTAAAGTTTCTAACGAGTTCTGACGATATATAAAATGCAAGTTACAAAGGGATATGTTTTTAATCGGTACAAACAAAAGCATATAATGGTGTTCTCAAAACAAATTGAATAAAGAAAATTAGAATGACTTGGGATTTTTAGTTTTATTTTATATTTTAATTTTCTATAAAAAAGATTTATTAACGATGCTATTCGCATTACGAATAACATTAGTGTTTATTAAAATTTCCTTATTTCCTTCCCTATATTAAAATTTTAACCACCTTTAGGTGGTTTTTTTTTGCTTGTACGAATTATTCGGGATGTCGGCGGAGTGATACAACACATTATCTTGGAAAATTTATGAGATTCTGTCACACGGGGGACAGGTTCACTAGGCTCATACTTCGCCTGTTCACTTTGTCAAACAAGTTCTGTATAACAAAGATTAAGCATAAAAATTGTCTAAATCACGCAAGTTTTCTTCTATTTTTTAGAATTTTCAACAAGCTAATTTTATAACCGCTGAATAGCACCACTGTCGCGCCAAACCAAGCGGCAGGAGTTGCAAAACAAATTCCTAAAAATCCGAACTTTAACCCAAAAGCAAATGCAAACACGGTTCTCATAATTAATTCCGTTGTACCAGAAATAAGTGGAACAACAACTTGTCCCATACCTTGCAAGATGTTTCTGTAAAGTAGCAACAAACCTAAGAATATGAAGAAAATCATTATGATATGCAAATACATCGCACCTAATTTAATAACTTCTTCGTTTGGTTCACTCATAAACATTTGAATTAAATTTTGAGAGAAGAAAGTTAAGACAACCACCGCAAAAACAGTTACTGTAATAACAATACCCAAAGCTGATTTGGCACCTTGTTTAATTCTAGCCATTTTATTTGCACCAAAGTTTTGAGCTGTAAATGTTGCCATAGTTGCACCCAAAGCAACAAAAACTTGAGAGAATATTTGGTCAACTCTCATTGCAGTTGTATATGCAGCAACAGCAATTGAACCTAATCCATTTAAAACATATTGAAGTGCCAAGATTCCAAGTGTTAATATTGACATTTGAAATCCCATTGGAATACCTATTCTCAAATGTTCTAGCATAAAATCTTTATCAATTTTCCAATCTTCTTTTTTTAAGTGTAAAATTGGAAACTTCCAAAACATAAAACTTACGCACAAAATTGTTGCCACCAATTGAGCTAAAACAGTTGCACAGCCTGCGCCAGCAACACCCATTCTAAATTTCACAACAAATAACAACGCCAAAAAGATATTTAATATAGATGAAAAAATCAAAAAATAAAGAGGAGTTTTGCTATCACCCAGCGCTCTAATTACGTTTGAAGACAAATTATAAAAAACGGTTGCAAAAATTCCAGCTAGCATAATAAACAAATATATATTTGCCATATCAATAATATCTGATGGAGTTCTTAAAAATGCAAGCATTTGATATGAAAATGGTGTTGACAAAAAAGTCAACACAACCATTAAACCTCCCGATAAATAAACAGATGTTGCAAGGGATTTACGCACCATATCATAATCTCTAGCTCCAAACCTTTGCGCCAAAACTACTGTAAACCCTTGAGTAGAAGCAAAAATAAAACTTATTACAAAAAATAACAGTGGTGCAGTCGTTCCAACCGCGGCAAGAGCTTTTATCCCAACATAACGACCAACTATTACCGCATCAGCAAAGTTGTATAGCTGTTGAAATAAATTACCTATAAAAATAGGAAACATAAATTCTAAAATTAATTTTAAAGGTTGTCCGCTAGTTAACTCTTTTGTTGCCATTTCATACACCCTTTTATAAACTGTTGGCAAAATTATCCAACCTCATTTTGCCTTTTTATATTTCTCAAACATTATACTAGCACAAATTTGTAAATAAATTGATTTAAGTATTTAAACATGTTAAAATTTTACTTAAAAATAGCGTTAAATGTGAAATATAGAGGTATTAATGACCCAAAATTATAATTATAACAATATGCCTACTCCAAACAATGGCAATGACAAAAATCCAATCAAAACAATTGCAGTCATAATTATAGCAACTGTTTTGATTTTAGGATACCAATTTAAAGACGCCATAAAACCTCACTTTAACACTGCTGATAAAAACATTGAAAAAACTTCTGGCATAGAAAATGATTTTTCATTAAAAGATTTAGAAGATATTGATTTGCCAGATGAAATTATAGAAAATGAACAAAAATCTTCATCTAAAAGCGATTTTAATTTAGTAAATTCGGGCAATTCTGATAACAACTACTTGCATAACGCAATTGATAGCACTGGACAAATTCACAAATGGAACAAAAAAACTATCATTATTTGGGTTGCAAATTCTAGTTATCAAACAACAGTATACCAAGCTTTTGCAAAATATAATCGAACTTTTCCAGAACTTTTTAAATTTATGATTACACAAGAGCGAAAAAAAGCAGACATTACGGTTGATATGGTTAATAGTCTTGAACGCTCAAACAGTAACGGCTATTACAAGCAAGGAAGCACAGACCTTAATTACAATCAAAAAGGCGAAATCAACACTGCAAACATAAAGTTATTACCCATAGATAATCATGGTAATTATCTATCAAAAACAAAACTCTATGCAGTCGCAGTTCACGAAATTGGTCATGCAATTGGAATTATGGGACATAGCCAAAGTAAGAATGATGTTATGTATGGGTTTAATGCCAATGGTGAATTTAGTTCTAAAGACAAAGAAACAATCCGTCTAATGTATTCTAAAAATCAAGAAGAAGTTTCTAACGCCAAAAGTGGTTATGAAGGTTCTAAACTTCAAGAGGCAATTAGTTATGCACAAAAAATCCCAAACAAAACAACCTCTTGGATTCAATTAGGACAAGTTTATTACGATCAAGGTCATTTGAGCGAAGCACTTGATTCATACAAAAAAGCGCTTTCAATTGATGCAACTGATCCAGAAATATATCGTTCAATGGCACAGTGTTACTACGTTTCTAAAAAATATGAAACTGCAATAAAATATTTTAAATTAGCAAAAGACTACTCTCCTTCAGGAACTGATTTATCTTTAATAGATGAGAATATCGGAATCTGTTACCACAAACTAAACAGATTTGAAGAGGCTTTTCCTTATTTAAAAAGTGCATTTGAGGCAAATCCTAAAATCAAAGGTAATCTTTATAACTTCATCTCTGTTTGCGCAAACTTAGACAAAAAAGAAGAAGCTAAAAATGCAATAGAACAATACCAAAACGCAGGCAATGACATTTCTCAAGACGAAATGATTCAGGTTGCCTTAAAATGGATAAAATAAAAGGATTGAACCATTAAAAGTTCAACCCTTTTATAAAATTATTTCAATTTTATTTTATCTAACGTTGCTGTCGTTTGGATTTTTACTTCTTTCAGCTTGGTCATTATTTACAACCATAATCAAAGCTGCAACATCAGCAAAGTCTTTTGGTAATTTGTTTTCGTCGATATTATCTGAAAATCCGAATATTTTTTTGTCGAATTTTACATCAACTTTTTGATCGCCATAAGTGCCTGTCATAACTCTATCGCCGTCATCTAAAACAGCGTTTTCTTTTGCGTATTCAACTTTAAATGACTTACCTTTATATGTTCCTTGATAAATCTTTTTAGCACTTACTGAAAGAACTTTTTCGTTAGATTTCATTTTAAATTTTTCATTGCCAATTTTACCTGAAAAAGATTTTTCATTAGTCATTGACACAATTTTGTTGCGTTCTTCAACATCAACCTTTTTGTCACCAATATTACCAATAATTTGGTAACCTCTTTCCATAATGTTATTTCTTCTTCTCAAGTTAAAATCTTGTCCTGCAATATTTCCTTTATAGCTTTTAATTGCAGTTCTTCTAATTTTGCCTTGAGCTTCCATAGATTCTGATGTAGAAGCACCAAAAAGCATTATTTCTTCAGGCTTTTGTTCTGCTCTTTCTGTTGAAGATAAGTTTGTATTTTGTACGTTACCTAATCCGTTTACATTCATGTCTGCCATAGTTATTTCTCCTATTTATTTTACTGTATTATTAATTCTTTCACAAAACGCCTCTGCTGTAAGAGGTTTGCCTGTAACATCTTCTAGAATTTCATCATCTTCTTTTGAACCACCATATTGGAAAATATGTTCGTCCAAATATTTTGCAGTATCTCTATTTTCAGTTAAGTTACCGAATTTTTTAGTTAAACCATCATACAATTGAGCCTTTATCAATGATGCTCTAAAGTAATTTTGGTAATATGCTGGATGAGATAAGAAGTGTGGAATTGTCGCCCATTCATTTGTAGCCTCATCTTGCTCACTTCTACCTTTGTATTTTACACCCATATCCTTCCAAAGTTGTTTCAAATCTTGGTCAGGATTTTTGTACATATTTCTTTCAAAATCTATGATTGCCATACTTGAACCAACAAATTTTGAATCTTCTTCTGCCGCTGATTTTTGGAATTTTGCAAATGTTTCTGGAGAAACTTTGTCTTTGATAAGTCCTTCTGTTCTTGGCATATCGCCCATCATCATTGCAACAGCTTCTGTCATTGTGCTTGTTGTATCTTGCTCCATATATGGTAATTTTGAATTTGTTTTTACTGTAAATACTGAGTGACCCAATTCGTGCATTAAAGTATCGATACTTGAAACATTATTAGTCAAGTTGGCCAAAATTCTTGCATCTTTTCCAGCTTCAATTGGGAATGAGAACCCGTGAGTATTTTTATTTTCACGAGGGAACAAATCTAATTTAATTGGAAGTTTGTCAACATCATATCCCATGCCAGCATACGCTTTTTTAGAAATATCGACAACTTCTTCTTTTGATTTAATTTCATCGTTTACAAGTTTTTCTGGATTATCACCAGCTAAATAGCCAAAGTGATAACTTCTTAAATCTTCAGGCGCAACTCCAAAAGCTTTTGATAAATCAGCTTTTACACCATCCATAACTTTTTTGTTAGAGTCTTTTGTATTTTCAGCAACATCTGTTAGAAGTTTATCAAGTTCTTTTGGCTTTATATCATAACTTTCTTCTAGCATATAGTCAAAATAGTTGTCATAACCTTTTTTCTTAGCAAAATCGTTTCTCATTTTTACTAATTCTACCAAGTCATCAGCAATCAAATCGCCTGATTTAATCTTCGCATCCGCAGCTTTTTTACGAATTTCAGGATTTTTTTCTGTTTCCATAATCTTTGAAATTTCAGCTTTAGAAACAGGCTTTCCATCTATTGACATTTGATAAGAATTAAGTTTTTGAGAAATTTCATTTTCTTTGGTGCTCATCGCTTTTAACTCTTCTTTAAATTCAATACCATCACCAAATGCTGATGTTAAATTACGAAGTTGTTTCTTTAATTTTTTATCACTTACACCGCCAGCATCGTTGATTTCTTTCAACTTTGCATAAGTTTCTTTGTTGTCATAAAAATTATCAGCTTTGTCTTGCGCTGCATTCATTTTATCCATATTTTCAGGAGTACTTTCTGTATAGAAATCCCAACATGCAGACTCAACACCAGACATAATCGGTTTCATATCTTTAGATATTTCTTCTCTCAACGCAACAAATCTTTGTTCATTATCCTTTATGCTGTGAGAGAAACTAACGCTATCTAACGGCATTGGTTTTGTCTTTTGAATATTATTGTTCTTATTTGCTTTGCCTATTTTAAAATGTGACATTAAATTTTGAATTTTCATCTATCTTCCTTTTCCTAAGTATTATATAAAAGGTTTAAAACCCGTAAAAATATTAATTGCTAGCATGATTATACAGCCGTAACAAAATTTTACTAACAAAATACTATATATCCATGTGCAGATACTTTTTCATAATTAATTTTTTCAAAGCTTTTGAATATGGCGATTGTGGCTGAATTGCCAATACTTTGTCTAATGAAACAATTGCGCTTTCATATAAACCTAATTTCATTTTCACAATTGCCAAATAATAATAAGCATCAATAAATTTATCATCTAATTTTGTAGCTGTTTCTAAATCTGCTTTTGCTTCTTTTAATTCCTCTTCTGATGGATTATCAAAAGCTAAAATTGCTTGCGCTCTATTGTAATAAGCATCAATCATTTTTTCATCATTTTTTATTGCATGCCCGTAATTTTCGTAAGCAGCACGTAATTGCTTTAAATTGTGGTACGCAATACCTTTTGAGAAATGTGTCAAAGCGTGGTCAGGTTTTAATTCTAGCGATTTTTCTAAATCTTCTAATGCCTTTTCAAACTTACCTTCGTTAGTCTTTTTGATTCCTTCTTCTAAATAATATTTATAATCTTTTTCAGTCATAATATACCCTCATAAACTGGTTAACATGTTTATTATATAATATAAATGCGCAACAGAAAAGACTAGAGGTGAATTTTGGCAGGCATTTTAAACATTCAATTAAAATCATTGTTAGGCGATAAAGAAACCAATTTAAAAAAAGTCGAACACTATATTAAATTCAATAAAGAAAAAAAACTTGATTTGGTTATTGTACCTGAATTTTTTACAACAAGTATTGCCTACAAAGACACCCCAGAAGATGAAAACGGCGGTGAAGTAATAAAAACAATGCAACGCCTTGCAAAAGAATATAATACAAACATTGTCGCAGGCAGTATCGTAAGAAAAATAGGCGATAATCTTTATAACTCAACTTTCGCCATCAATAGAATGGGTGAAATCATTGAAATATATGACAAAATTCATTTATTCAACTATATGGGAGGAACTGAAGGTCAAAGAATTACCGCTGGAACTGAAATGAAAATTGCACACTTTGACTTTGCAAAAGTTGGTTTAACTATTTGCTATGATATGAGATACCCTGTATTCATCAACGAAATGATGAAAAAAGGAGTTCAAATCATTGCAATGCCAACCGCTTGGCTTGTTCCAAATGAAGTTTACAACGATGAAAACACAAGAAAATATGCACAAGAAATGTTTGTTTCAATGTGCAGAACAAGAGCTTATGACAACGCACTGTTCTTAATCGTTAGCAACCAAACAAAACAAATCTCTGATGCATTTTGTGGCATCGGCAACTCAATGATAATTACTCCAACATCTCAAGTTATTGCAAACGCAGAAGATAGAGAATGTGCTATTTATGCTGATATTGATGTTCAAGAGGCAAAATATATGAAACAACTATTTCCTGTTGACAAAATTAATTAAAAACATTTTATATATTTTGTTACTTGTCATCTTTTACTATTCATGATTTAATCGTTTTACAAGAAAGGGTTTATATTTATGCCATTTGAATTTGAAAGACAAAAAATAGAAGATGTAATTCTTGTTAAACCAAAAGTTTTTGGTGATAACAGAGGATTTTTTATGGAAACATACAAAAAATCTGATTTTATTGCTAACGGAATTACAGAGGATTTTGTTCAAGATAACCACTCTAAATCAACAAAAGGAGTCCTTAGAGGTTTGCACTATCAAGCTAAACCTTATGGACAGGCAAAACTTGTAAGATGTTCTAGAGGTAGAATTTACGATGTCGCTGTAGATATTAGAAAAGACTCTAAAACATACGGTCAATACGTAAAAGTTGAGTTATCAGAAGAAAACAAACAAATGTTATTTATTCCAAATGGCTTTGCTCACGGTTTTGTAGCTCTAACTGATGAAGTTGAATTACTTTACAAAACTGGTGGTGAATACGCTCCAAGTGCTGACAGAGGCATTTTATGGAATGATGAAGATATAGACATTAATTGGGAAATTGATTTTGAACCAATTTTAAGTGAAAAAGACAAAGTTCAACCAAAATTAAAAGATATAAACAAAGAGGAATTAATTTAATGAAAACAATGTTAGTAACTGGCGGTGCAGGTTTCATCGGTAGTTGTTTTGTAAGACACATTTTGAAAAAACATCCAGATTATAAAGTTATAAACCTTGATGCACTTACTTATTGTGGAAATTTAGAAAATTTAGATGACGTAAAAGATAATCCAAATTACAAATTTGTTCACGGCAATATTTGTGACCACGATTTAGTTAGAGAATTAATTAAAGATTGCGATTACGTTGTAAACTTTGCTGCAGAATCTCACGTTGATAATTCAATAAAACACCCTGAAATCTTTGTTGAATCAAATGTTCAGGGTACATTAAATCTACTTCAAGCCTGCAAAGAATTAGGTATTGAAAGATACTTACAAGTTTCAACCGATGAAGTTTATGGAACATTGGGAAAAACAGGTTATTTCTATGAAACAACACCAATTCAACCAAATTCTCCATATTCAGCATCAAAAGCAAGTGCTGATTTATTAGTAAGAGCTTATTACGAAACTTATGGTTTACCAGTTCTAAACACAAGATGTTCAAACAATTATGGCCCATATCAATATCCAGAAAAATTAATCCCATTCTTTATTTCAAAACTATTAAAAGGTGAGAAAGTTCCAGTATATGGTGATGGATTAAATGTTCGTGATTGGTTATACGTATATGACCACTGTGAAGCAATTGATGTTGTTTTACACAAAGGTAAAATCGGTGAAGTATACAATATTGGCGGACACAATGAAAAAACAAATATGGAAATCACACACTTAATTCTAGATGCAATGGGCAAAGATGAAAGTTCTATTGAATATGTTGCAGATAGATTAGGTCACGACAGACGTTACGCCATTGCAAACGACAAAATCACATCAGAACTTGGCTGGGAACCTTCAATTACATTTGAAGAAGGTATCAAATTAACTATCGATTGGTACTTGAAACACCAAGACTGGATGAAACATATTGAAGAAAAGAAATCAGCTTTAAAATAATAAAAGGAGTCTTAATATGAAAGGTATTGTTCTTGCTGGTGGCGCTGGAACTAGATTATATCCATCAACAATGGTTGTTTCAAAACAGCTATTACCTATTTATGATAAACCAATGATTTATCACCCTGTTTCAGTTCTAATGTTAGCTGGAATTAGAGATATTTTAATAATTTCAACACCTCAAGACTTACCTAATTTTGAAAAATTATTAGGCACTGGAGAACAATTTGGCGTTAAATTCTCATATAAGGTTCAACCTTCACCAGACGGACTTGCACAAGCATTCATTTTAGGTGAAGAATTTATTGGCAATGACGACGTTGCAATGATTTTGGGCGATAATATTTTCTACGGTCAAGGTTTCTCTGGAGCTTTACATAGGGCAATTGAAAATATCTCAAAACATAAACAAGCAACTGTTTTTGCTTATGAAGTCCACGATCCAGAAAGATTTGGCGTTGTAGAATTTAATGATAAAAAACAAGCTATTTCATTAGAAGAAAAACCTAAAGAACCTAAATCTAACTATGCTGTAACTGGTTTATATTTCTATCCAAATAATGTTTGCAAATATGCTAAAACAATGAAACCATCTGCTAGAGGCGAATTAGAAATTACAGATTTAAATAGAATTTATCTTGAAAAGAATAAACTTCAAGTTGAAGTTCTTGGTCGTGGTTTTGCATGGCTTGATACAGGAACTCACAAGTCTTTAATACAAGCAGGACAATACGTTCAAACAATCGAAGAAAACCAAGGAATTAAAATTGCTTGTCTTGAAGAAATTGCATATAGAAAAGGGTTCGTTACAAAAGAACAACTGGCAAAACACATCAAACCTTACAAAAATAACGAATATTTCAATTATGTAAAACGTTTAATTAGCAAGTAATTGTTTCTTAATCCACGTCATAATTATTTTTACAAGATACTCTTGTTGTTCAGAGGTTAATTCTACACCTTGTGGAAATTTATGCCATTTTAAAATACAACCTCGGCAACAAGTTGCGGTCGCATGTTGAGCGATAAAAACAGGATGACCACGCATTGGAGTCTGTTTTCCATCGTTTGGAATGATTGCAGGAGCAATCCTTTTGGCAATAAAATCTTTTGCATGCAATTCGATTACATCAAGCCCTTTTTGCTCAATGTAATCGAAATCTTTTTGTTTAAGCCTAAATTTACTTCTAAATTTTGAAGATCCTAATTTATCAAATATATCCATACTATTTGATTGCAAAACTTACGTTTGCAACTGCTGTAACTTTCTTTTCAATAGAACTTAAATCATTATAACCTGAATCACTTACATCATTTGAATCAACTGGTGTAATTTGGAATACGCCCATTTTCGCAGAACGAATTTTACCTACTCTGTTGTGATTTGATTTTAACATTGATTTTGCTCTATTTTTAGCATCTTTTGTTGCTTTTTCAAGCAAAGAAACTTTCAAATCTGCAAGTTTTGAGTAATGATATTGTGGGTCACCAGAACTTGCAACATTAATCCCTTTTTCAAAAAGCACTTGGTAGGCTGTTGATAACTCTTTAACTTTTTCTACATCGTTTGTAGAAATTTTGATTGGTTGTTGATAAACATAATTGTCAACAATATTTGTTCCATAGCCTGTATTTGGGTTAGTTTTGTATGTTTCATAAGAGTTTGATAACAAAAGTTCAATTTGATTTTCTTGAATACCTTTTGAAACTAAGTATTTTTTAACTTCTGGTATTTGTTTTTGAACTGTTTTATATGCTTGCAATCTCGTAGGTTCTTTTGCTGTGATTGTCAAAGTCCAATTCGCAGAATCAGATTTTACAATTTCGTAAGCTGAACCTGTAACTTGAATATTGTTATTTGAAAGATTGTTTGTTGCTACCAATGCTGCAAAAATTGCACCAATTGCAATACAAACACCTAAAATTGCTAATTGAAAATCTTTAAATTTTTCGTACATACTTTTTCTCCTTATTTTTCTCAAGATATTTTAGCACTTTTAAATTCAATATGCAATTATCATTTCAGGTATATTACAAAATATACATAAAGATTTCAAACCTAATTTGAAAAATATGATATAATCAAAACTATGGATACTGAACACATTTTAAAACTTTTTAATTCTGCAAAAGCACACAAAGACAATGGAGAATATGCTTTGTCTATGGCTGAATACGAAGAAATTTTGTCAATGACAACACAACTTCCAGAGGTTTATTTTAATTTAGCTTTTGTATATTTTTACTCAGAACATTGGGAAAAAGCTATTGAATGTATGAAAAGATTTGTCGAACTTGAACCAAACGACACTGAAGGCAAATATTTCTTAGCAACTTTTTATTTTATGAATAAAGATTACGTTAGCGGATATCCATTATTTGAATATAGGGTTAGTAAGGCTCATGCAGTTTTAACACAACAAAAACTTACAATGGGCAAGATTAATCAACTGCCATTTTGGCACGGTGAAGACCTTACAGACAAAACTATTTATTTGTACTACGAAGCAGGTTTAGGCGATACATTGATGTATTACCGATATGTAAAAATGCTTGCACAAAGAGCTAAAAAGGTTTATTTCAAGCCTCAAATGACATTATTACCACTTTTTGCTGAAAACAAAGAGGCAAATGTACAAATAATTGCAAGAATTAACGAAAAATATTTGAACGAAAGCGACTATCAATGCCCTATAATGAGCCTTCCATACTTTTTAGGACTTGATAACAAAACAATTTTTGCATATCCAGACAAGTTTTTACACGCGTCAAAAAGAGAAACCAAAATTTATAAGGACAAATTTTTCAATAATGATAAACTTAAAATCGGTATAAAATGGCAAGGTAACACCCTTATTGGCGCAGAAAGAGCAATGACAGCGGAAAGTTTTAGCAAAATTTTTGAACTTCCAAATTCTAAGATCTACTCAGTGCAAGTTATGGGTGGTTATGACGAAATTAAAAATTTACAATCAAAATTTGATATTGTGGACTTAGGTTCAACCTTCAAAGATTTTGCTGATACCGCTGGTGCAATCGCAAATTTGGACGTTGTAATATGCAACGACACTTCCGTCGGACACCTTGCAGGCGCTATGGGCAAAAAAACTTATATAATTTTGCCGACATTATACGATTGGCGTTGGCATAAGGACATTTCAAAGTGTGATTGGTACTCAAACATAAAACTTTTCAAGCAAAAAACAACTTGGGAAGAAGTTATTTCAAGAATTTATGATGATTTAAAATAAAAAAGTGAGCCTACACTGGTACACGTGTGCAGGCCCTAGTACATAGGAAAGATGTACTATAATTTTTAAAATTTTTTAGGAAATTCACTTTGTTTTGCTCTCTGTTGAAAGTATGTTAATAATAGCACTGCTCAAGCGTTTTGCCAATTAGTCAACTGTCTAAAATTTGCAAAATAACGAAAACTTTACGCAAAGTCTTTTTTGTGTTAATTTTAAAACAAGAGAAAAGGAAACAAAAATGACAAATATTAACGATTTACCAACAGTTTATAACGCTCTTGAAACAGAAAAAGAAATCTATGATTTCTGGGAAAAAGGCGATTATT
Source organism: uncultured Candidatus Melainabacteria bacterium (assembly GCA_937895785.1). Classification (GTDB taxonomy): domain Bacteria; phylum Cyanobacteriota; class Vampirovibrionia; order Gastranaerophilales; family Gastranaerophilaceae; genus UBA6984. The sequence goes on from CALBKW010000058.1 coordinate 34,412, forward strand.
TTAAAGCAGATGCAAAATCAACAAGACCTCCATTTTCAATGGTAATTCCACCTCCAAACGTAACAGGTGTATTACACATGGGACACGCACTGGACGAAACTTTGCAAGATATCTTGACTCGTTATCATAGAATGGCTGGTTATGAAGCTTTATGGATTCCTGGTACAGACCACGCTGGTATTGCAACTCAAGCTGTTGTTGAAAAGAAATTGCGTGCTGAAGGTAAAACTCGTTTTGATTTAGGACGTGAAAAGTTCTTAGAAGAAACTTGGAAATGGACTAACGAACATAAATCTGCAATCCTTGACCAATGCAAACGTCTAGGTGTATCATTCGACCGTTCAAGAGAACGTTTTACATTTGATGAAGGTTGTTCAGAAGCAGTTAAAGAAGTTTTCGTAAAATTATATGAAAAAGGACTAATCTACAAAGGCGCATACATTGTAAACTGGTGCCCTCGTTGTCAATCAGCAATTTCAGATATAGAAACTGAATACGAAACAGAACAAGGTCACTTATGGGAAATTTCTTACCCCCTAAAAGACGAACAAGGAGCTATTGTAGTTGCTACAACTCGTCCAGAAACAATGTTTGGTGATGTTGCAATAGCAGTTCATCCAGACGATTTCAAATACAAAGATTTAATCGGCAAAACTGTTTATATTCCACTAACAAGACGTGAAATTCCTATTATTGCCGATGAATACGTAGATAAGTCATTCGGTACAGGTGCTGTAAAAATTACTCCAGCACACGACCCTAACGATTACGAAGTTGGTAAACGCCACAACATGAAACCAATTTGGGTTATCGACGAAGAAGGTAAAATGAAATCTTGCGCAGAAGTTCCTGAAAAATATCAAGGAATGGACAGATATGAAGCAAGAAAAGCCATTGTTGGCGATTTGCAATACCAAAACTTCCTATTAAGAATTACAGACCACGAACACAATGTAGGTAAATGCCAACGTTGTAACACAACAATTGAACCATTATTATCTGAACAATGGTTCGTAAAAATGGAACCTTTAGCAAAAGAAGCTATTGCAGCAGTAAAAGACGGTAGAATTAAATTTGTTCCAGAACGTTGGACTAAAAACTATTTAGGTTGGATGGAAAATATCCGTGATTGGTGTATTTCTCGTCAATTATGGTGGGGACACCAAATTCCTGCATATTACCATAATGAAACTGGTGAAATGGTAGTAGCTAAAGAAAATCCAGACCCAGAACATTACACTCAAGATACAGACTGTCTTGACACATGGTTCTCTTCTGGTTTATGGCCATTCTCAACAATGGGCTTCCCTCAAACAGAAACAGACGATTTCAAAAAATTCTATCCAACAAGCGTTTTAGTAACTGGTTTTGATATCATTTTCTTCTGGGTTGCTAGAATGATTACAATGGGCTTAGAATTTACTGGCAAAGCACCTTTCAGCACTGTTTATATCCATGGTCTAATCAGAGATGAAAAAGGCCAAAAGATGTCAAAATCTAAAGGCAACACAATTGACCCTGTTAAAATCATTGACAAATACGGCTGTGATGCTTTAAGATTCACTCTTACATCACTTTGTACTTATGGTGGACAAGATATTAAGATTTCTGATGAACGTTTTGAATATGGCAGAAACTTTGCAAACAAAATTTGGAACGCTTCACGCTTCGTATTAATGAATCTTGAAGGTGTTGATGATAATGCAATTGATATGGATAGTCTAACGATTGCTGATAAGTGGATTTTAGATAAATTAAATGAAACTACAAAACTTGTAAATGATAACATTAAAAACTACAGAATCGGTGAAATGGCTCACGTTTTATATGATTTCTTCTGGAATCAATATTGCGACTGGTATGTAGAAATTGCAAAAATTCAATTACAAGATGAAAAATTGAAATTGAATACTCAAAGAATGTTGAAACATGTTCTTGATATGTCTTTAAGACTACTACACCCAATTATGCCACATATTACAGAAAAAATTTGGCAAGCACTAGACGTAAAAACAGATGTTACAGCATTAATCAAAGCTGAATATCCTCAATACAAGGAAGAATACCACTTCCCAACAGAAGCAAAAGAAATGGAACTTGTATTTGAAACAATTACATCTTTGAGAAATGTTCGTCAAAGCTTCAACATCTCACCATCAATTAAAGTTAATATTGAAGTTCTTGCTCCAAGTGAAGAAAAACCTGTATTTGAGGCTGTAATTCCTTATTTACAACGTTTAGCAAGAGTTGAAAATGTAAAATTCATTGAAAACACTGATAATTCTTCTAAAAAAAGCGCAACTACAGTTGTTTCAGCTTCAAAAATTATCATTCCGTTAGAAAACTTGATTGATATGGACGAAGAAATTGCAAGACAAAACAAAAAATTAGACAAATTATTGAAAGAAAAATCTTCACTTGAAGGCAGAGTAAATAACCCTAAATTTGTTGAAAAAGCACCTAAAGAGCTTGTTGAAGAAACAAAGGCTAAAATTGAAGAACTCTCTGGTCAACAAAAAGCAATTGAAGATTTCATCAACTTGTTGAAGGCATAAAAATGCAAACTTTAGCAAGTGTGCGCAGTTATAAGATAGTATTGGCAAACTTTTTAAGCTATTTGCCATCAAGAATTTTAGTAATTCTAAACTCGCTTATAATTGTGCCAATCCTTGCTTACTTTTTGTCAACAAACGAAATGGGTGTATTCCAAATCAGCATTGGTATACTTAATTTTGTGTGCACTTGCTCAACTGATTGGATTGCAAAATCAGTTTTAAGATTTTTTCGTAAATATATGCAAGAAGAACGTCTTGATGAATTTTACTCAAATGTAGCAATGATAGAATTTGTCGCCATATTAGGGGTTTTTGCAGGTTATTTTATTTTCAAAGACATTGTCAATGCAAAATTTTTAATTTCTAATAAAATATTTTTCTTAACACTGATATTAGTTGTCCCTTGCGGAATTAGACAATTTTTATATCAATTATTGAGAATACTTAAAATGCCTTATTGGTATGCAACTTCAATTGTAGTCTACCAGTTAGCCCTTTTAGGTTTATTTTTTGCATTCTCAAAAGTTATTCCAAAATCATCTGCAATCCTTGTTGCAATGACCTTTGCTGTTGCATTTATTGATATAATTTTATTGTATAAATTAAATTTGAAATATAAATTAAGCCTAAAATTTGATAAAAATATTTTAAAGAATGTTCTTATTTATGCAATTCCACTTGTTTTTACAAACATTTGTATTTGGTTAATTTTGCACCTTGGGAAATTTATTTTACAGTTTAATAAAGAATTTTTAAACACCGCAATAGTAGGTACAGCGTGGTTTTTCACAACAAACGCATTAACTCCACTTTTTTCACTTCTTTTGTTCGCAATTTTTCCACTAATTATAAAAAGATTCGAAAAACAGTATCAATTAAAAGAATTTATGACAAGCACTTTAAGGCTATACATCGCAATGTTTTTGCCATTTATTGGTATATTTTGTTTCTATTCGTTTGACATTGCAAAACTTGCATTCAAGAACGAATACTACTATTTAGGACTATTATTTCCTTTCTGTGCAATAACAATCTTTATTCACGAATTTATGAAATTGATGAATGTGAAATATCACCTTAAAAATAGAACTTACGTAGAAACAGCTATAAGCCTTCTTGTAGCAATCATTTGCGTTATTTTGAACTTTGTTTTAATAAAATATTTCAACATTTTAGGAGTTGGAATAGCAATGTTAGTTTCTATTTTATTACTTTTCACGTTAAATTCTTTTGTAAATTTCAAACACTTAAACTTTGTTGTACCTTCAAAATTGTTTAAAACACTTGTAACATCAATATTAATAAGTCTTTTAGCTTTTTCAATTGTACTATTTTTTACTTTCAAATTTCATAACAACTATATTATTGTAGCTAGAATTATAGCATTTTGCACATTATATTTTGCTCTGACATTAAAACTTAAAAAACTTGTTTTACAATAAATATCTGCGTTTAATTTTAAAGTTCTTTTTATCCTGCAACAACTTACTTTCTAGTCCTTTTAAATACTCATTTTCAGCCTTTGTGGATTTATATCTAACATAAACAGTTTCTTTTTTATTGCCAAGTATTTTTGATTCATTTGAAAGTTTATAATTTGCTTGTGGCAAGTTATTTTCTTTTATTAATGGTTCAATATCTTTTTGTGTGAGCGTTTTTGTAAAATCATTTTTAGCAATATAAACGGTATCCTTATTTATCCAATACAAATCCATTGAATAATAGCCAGATTTTTTGAAAATATCATTTAAAACTTTAAAATCAGCTATAAATTTGTCGGTATCTTCAATATTTCTATTAATAATTTTGGCACAATTAATATATACATCCAAATCTTTCTCATCCAAGTATTTATTTAATTCTAGCAATTTTGTTTCAGACTTCATATCACGAAATCTCGCTAAAATCTCATTTTGAATTTTATACAAATCTGTCAATTCTTCTTTGTACTCAGTATTTTTGCTTAAACTTTCAAGACAAGCATTTGAGCTAACTACCCATTGCTTAAAATAATCATATTCATCTGCCTTAGACATTATATATTTATTTTGAGTCATAAATTTCAAATTTTTATAAATAGTCAAATAGTCTGTCACTGTCTGAATATCAGGTTTACTTAGGGTTTCATTTATATCTGAATAAATCTTATCGCGTTGCTCATTTGTAAGAGCTGGATAAATAATATCCGCGCATTGATGCAATCGCTTTAGAAGTTTTACAGGATCAACAGAAGCATCTAAATACATTTGGACTTCAGTTATATACCTGAAATAATTAAACATTCTTGTATCTAAATATTTTTCATCATCAGTCAAGAAATCCAATGATTTCAAGTATTTCAAAGATTGATTACCCGTGAAAATCAATGGAACAAAAAATCTGCGTGAAATTTGAAATCTCTCGCCCAAAAAAGATTCCTCAACTAAGTCTACAGACTTGATTTCGCCTGTTTTTATGTTCTTTATTCTTGCATAAAAATCAGGAACAATCGTTAATTCTCTAGGAAAATCCGTCATAGTCTTGTTATAAGTAATTCCAGAAGTATAAGTAAAAACTGGAGTAATATCATCTACAAAAATTTCATTAGGTTTGAAAACCAGCGTATAATTGACTTTTTGTCCTTTATAATCTTTTGTAGAATGTATTATTTGAACATCTTTGTCAAATGCTTTTTCTATTCCATCAGCAATGTTTTCCATAGATGAAACTTTTTTTCTTTCAAGCTCATTCATCTTTAAAATAGTAGGTTTATCCATTAAAAAATGTTTTTTACTCTTTAAAAATACAATATGAGAGTACAAATGATAAGTCGAAATCTTATCTATAATTGCTCTTGAGGTTTTATATGGATTTTCACCGTCATAATCAAATTCACCTAAATCGACGCCAACAGCTACATCTAGGTCGTTTGGAATTGGATTGTTTTTGATGAAACCGCTTCCATAATAATTTTTATAAAGATAGTTCATATCCTTATATTCTTCTCTACATAAGCTCATTATCCTATCCAATGAGCTATCAATAGGTTTTATACTCTTTTTAGCATATCGTAAAGAGCTAATATCCGTTTGTGGGCTTACATATACAACCTTTAGTACATTATCATGTATTAATAAGCAAGATAGAATTACAAGTAAAATTGATAAAAAAATTATTCGTTTATTCATAATATATTATTATACTACAATATTGATTTTATTGCATTTTAGCCATATTTATTACGAATTGTAACAAAAACTCACATGTCTGAAATCCGACATTTTTAAAATACTTTATATAAGTGTAAGTCAAAGATGACAAACATTAAAAGACACGAGAAATAATCGAGAGAGATATTATATTAACCGTTTAAAGAAGACAAAAAGAGCTAAGAACGAGAGAAAAATTAGAGAAAAAACACACACTACACACTAACCTACCCTACCTAACACATTCCCTTCCTAAAATGAAAAAATTTCAAGCCACTAAAATTCAAAAAGTGGCTTTTATTTTGCGCAAAATTTTGAAAAAACAAAATTTCGCACAATTTATTAATCAATCGTTAAAAAGTACGTCCAGCCTGTCACTTACGGATTTCACTCGCTATAAAGTAGTTTTAATGACTGTTTTGAGATTTTAGACCGTAAAATAACGTCCGTAAAAATACGTACGTATTTTTACGGACAAAATTCAATCTTTCGTGTTTTCATATTATCTTATAAAATTTGTTTTAATTTTTTCTTCAATAGGAGGATGTTCAATTCCATTTTTCTTAGCAATTTCAAAAGATTTCATCATCCAAGCCAAATTTTTTCCAACTATGTGCATAATTTGCAAACCTTCTTTATCTTGAAGTACTTGTTCGGGCGCATTACCGTGAACCATGTTCCAATAATTTGAAGGAACTACAGGCATACAATTGATAGTAAAGTGCTTCATAATTGCGTCAAGACTGGCAGTTGTACCTGCGCGACGTGCTGAAACAATTGCTGCGGCAGGTTTATACTTAAAGTTTGCACCACCAGCATAGAACATTCTATCCATAGCAGAAAGCAAACGTCCTGATGGATGTGCGTAGTAAACAGGTGAGCCGAAAACAAAACCGTCGGCATCTTTTGCTTTTTCAATAATGCTGTTGATAATGTCATCTTCAAATACACATTTGCCAGAGCCTGAATTTCTACAACTGCAACAGCCCATACAATCTCGAATTGGTTTGTTACCTAGTGAAACAATTTCTGTTTCTATGTTTTGAGCATTTAGTTCTTTTTCAATTTCTTTAAGTGCTGTATACGTACAACCTTGAACATTTGCGCTACCGTTAATCATTAAAACTTTCATTTTTAGCTCCTTATTTCATTGATGAATAAATTGCATCGGCAAGTTTATTCAAATCTTCTTCTTGTTCATCTTTAAGTGCTGATTTTAGAGTAACTGTTGGTTCTAAAACTTCCATATTGTCCATTGTTTCTAGCATTGCTTTAATTTGTTTGCTTGCAGTTGCCGCCCAAGTTCCGTTTTCAACAATTGCAACTTTTCTATTCTTTAAAGCGTGTGCTTTTAAGTCATTTAAGACCGTTTCCATATTGCAGAAAATTCCGCCATTGTAGCTAATTGAACCGATTACAAGGTGAAAACATCTAAACGCTTCAGCAACAATTTCAGAGTAGTGAGTTTTTGAAACGTCGTAAACTTTGATATTTTTAACACCTTTATCTGCAAGTTTGCCAGCTAAAATATCCATAGCATTTTCAGTATGACCGTAAACAGAACCATAAATCAACAATACTGTATTTTCTTCTGGCTCATAAGTTGACCATTTTTGATATTTTTCAATAAACCAGCCTAAGTTATCTCTCCAAATTGGACCATGGAGTGGGCATATCATACTAATTTCAACGCCAGAAGCTTTCTTCAAAAGAGCTTGAACTTGAGCGCCATATTTTCCAACGATATTTGTGTAATATCTTCTTGCGTCATCAAGCC
>CALBKW010000059.1 GCA_937895785.1 uncultured Candidatus Melainabacteria bacterium
TTACTGATTTAATCCCCAAATCAGTATTTGTAAGCATTTTATTTACATTATAATTATCGTTTTTATCTTTTTTTACACTAAAAACTTCCAAATAACAGTCGTATTTGTTACTGTCATGTGGAAAATTAAATTCAAATTCACTTGAACCATTCTCTGACTTCTTGTGGTTAAAACCAGTAAAATTAGGGGTCTTTACGGGTTTCATCAAATTAAAATTAACTTTCATTATCTTTCCTTACACACTATATGTTATTTATTTTAAAGTGGATAAAAAAAATTTTTGCCCTAATTTCATATAAATGTTACAAAAGTTTTACATAAAATTTCAGCGCAAACATTGACGATTGGCATGCTTTAGCAATATAAAAAAGAAGCTTGAAAAACAAACTTCTTTTTTATTTATTATCCAAAAATTTTATTCCATAACCAACGAGCAGTTGTCGTTACCATTACGCTAAAGCCCATTTCCGCAGCGCCTTTACCGTTGTAGTTTTGTACGCCACCTCGTCTATCCCATTCTTCTTTGTTAATTTCGGTAAAGGATTTACCACGACCTTTGCCTTTACCTTGGGCTTTTGCATATCTAATCACTGCATCATCTTCATTTTTGTTTGTTGATAATTCTACAGTATCGCCATCCAAAACATTTCCAAATGCAGGTTTAAAATCACTTACATCAGCCTTTGCTTGAGTTTCAGGTTGCTGTTTTGTCTTATTGTTTATACCTGTATTAAAAAGATTACTCTTTATATTTGCTCCGCCAAAATTAATTTCTGTCATAAGTACTCCTTATTTTGGATACGTTATACTTATCGACAGAAATTAATCTAAACTTTATGGATTGTAACGAAATTGTTACGATAAGTTTCTAATCATCTCATGAGCTTCTTCAAAATCTGGGAAAATTTCAACAGCTTTTTCTAACTGTTCAAGGGCTTTATCCTTATCACCGATTTGTTCATAACATTTTGCACTATTTAATAGTAATAATGTGTTTTTAGGATTTGCTTCTAAGATTTTTAAGAATAATTGATTTGCTTGAATAAAATTACCTAAGTTGAAATAACAAAGTGCTAAAATATTTTCTATTTCATCATTTGGCGCAATTTCATAAGCTTTTACAAGATACAATTTTGCATTATCATAATCTTTCATCAAGAACGCTGCTTTACCAACCATAAACAAAATAAAATCACTTGTTGGTGCTTTTGCTAAAGCTTTCAACAACATTGAATATGCAGCTTCATTATCATTTAAACTCATTTTATTTTTTGCTGCGAAAGTCAAGAAATTAGCATCTTCTGGTGATTGAGAAAGAGCATATTTATACATGTCATCAGCTTTCACAAAATCTCCTGTTGCGTGCAAATAATTTGCGTATTCAAAAACTATATCTTTATTTTCAGGATCTAATTCATAAGCTTTATCAAATTCATCTTTTGCATATTCAAACATACGTTTATTTAAGTAAATTACGCCTAAATCCTTGTGTGTTCTTGCTGAATTTGGACTTAATGATAAAACTTTTTTGAAAATTCTTTCAGCATTATCAAAGTCATTAGTTTTCATACAAAGCATTGCGTATTCATAATAAATATCAGGTGTAACTGCACCTTGTTTCATTATAGTTTCATATAACGTTTTTGCTTCTTCAGTTTTACCCATTTTAATGTAAATAGAGGCAAGTTTTTGAATCATCATTGTTGCTTTTGGGTTTGTAACTATTACAAGTGCTAAAATTTCACTTGCACATTTCAAATCACCCAAAGCTTCATAACAACAAACTAAATTATATTTAAAGTTTGTTTTCTCAGGATATTTTGAAGACAATTCTCTGTAATGTTTTATTGCTTCATCATATTGACCCGATTTAAATTCAGATAAAGCGAGTGAAACTATATAATTATCTAAAGGTTCCACTTCATAAGCTTTCTTAAATTTTTCACAAGCTTCTTTATGTTTTCCTTGCAATTGTAAAATAGACCCCATATTGTAATAAGTTATTGAATTGTTTGGATCATATTCTGTTGCTTTTTCATAATTTTCAAAAGCTTTTTGATAATTTGCCATTGTAATATAGGCAGTACCTAAGTTATTGTAAATTTGAGCATGATCAGGTTTTAATTCTGATGCTTTTTCTAAATATGCTATCGCATTATCAAACTTTTTAAGGGCCATTAACGCTGTTCCAGCTAAGAAATATAATCTGTAATCATCTGGTGCGAATACTATAGCTTTTTGAGCCAATTCTACAGCTTTTTCGTCTTGCTTATCTTTCATATAAACAACACACAAATTTTTGTATGCATCTAAATATTCTTCTCTTAAATTAATTACTTCAAGATACGCTGGAATAGCATGAAGATAATCGTCAAGGTTATCGTAGCAATTTGCCAAATAAAACCAACTTGATGCATCATCAGGTGCATATTTTACAACAGTTTCAAAATTTACACGACCTTGGTCATATAATTCTAAATTCAAGTTACACAAACCCAACAATTTTAAGGCTTCAACATTAAATTCGTCATCTTTTAAAAATTCTTCTAATAAAATTTTTGCTTGTGAAAAATCTTTTTCACCAATAATTTGATTAATTTCGTCTAAGTTCATTTTGTTCTCCATAGTTAAATTATATTACAAAAAAATAACATGTATGTATTTTTATGATAGAATAAGGGCATGGGAAAAGGAGATTAGTTGTGACTCAACAAAATATGTTTTCAGAAGGAAATATCATTCCTGTAAATATTAGAGAAGAAATGAAACGTTCATACGTTGATTACGCGATGAGTGTAATCGTTGGACGTGCGTTACCAGATGTTCGTGATGGTTTAAAACCTGTACACCGCCGTATCTTATTTGCAATGAACGAACTTGGCATGACACCTGATAAACCGTTCAGAAAATGTGCTAGAATCGTTGGTGAAGTTTTAGGTAAATATCACCCTCACGGTGATTCATCTGTATATGAAGCTCTTGTTCGTATGGCACAAGACTTCTCAACAAGATACTTGACAGTAGACGGACACGGGAACTTTGGTTCTGTCGATGGTGACTCTGCAGCCGCAATGCGTTATACAGAGGCTAGAATGCACAAAATTACACAATCTATGCTTGCTGATATTGATTGTGAAACTGTTGATTTTGGACCAAACTTCGACGGCTCATTACAAGAACCTAACGTTTTACCTGTAAGATTACCAATGTTACTTTTAAATGGTACATCAGGTATCGCAGTAGGTATGGCTACAAACGTTCCACCTCACAATGCTTGCGAAGTTATTGACGGTTTAATTGCATTAATTGACAATCCAAACATTACAGTTGAAGAATTAATGCAACACATCAAAGGACCTGACTTCCCAACAGCAGCAACAATCGTTGGTTTAAACGACATCAAACAAGCTTATGAAACTGGTCGTGGTTCGATCAAAATGCAAGCCGTTGCAAGCTTTGAAGAAATTGCTGGAGGAGGAGGAAGACAATCAAGAACCGCTATCGTCGTTACAGAAATTCCTTACCAAGTTAACAAATCTGATTTAATCTTGAAGATTGCAGAACTTGTTAAAGACCAAAGAATTACAGGCATTTCTGATATTCGTGATGAATCTGACCGTGAAGGTATGAGAATTGTTATTGAATTAAAACGTGATGCAAAACCTGATGTAGTAAAAAATAACTTATTCAAATATACTCAATTATCAACAACTTTTGGTGTAAACATCATGGCACTTTGTGACAAACGTCCAAGACTGTTGAACTTGCACCAAGTATTAACTGAGTTCGTAGCTCACAGGGTTGAAATTGTAACAAGAAGAACTATTTACTTCTTGAAAAAAGCTAAAATCAGAGCTCACATCTTAGCTGGTTTAATCATCGCTTTAGGTTCATTGGATGAAGTTATTGAATTAATCAAATCTTCAAAAACTACAGATGATGCACGTCAAGGCTTGATGAGTAAATTCGGTTTAGATGTTGACCAAGCAAACGCAATTTTAGAAATGCAATTAAGACGTTTAACTGGCTTAGAACAAGACAAAATTAAAGCTGAATATGACGAATTAATCAAGAAAATTGCTGAATACGAAGGTATCTTAGCTGATAGACAAAAAGTTTTGAACATTATCAAAACTGAATTATTAGAAGATAAAGAAAAATATGGTGACGAAAGAAGAACCCAAATTATTGCTGAACAAGGTGAAATGAGTATTGAAGACTTGACACCAAACACTCCAATGGCAGTATTTATTACTCACCAAGGATATATCAAACGTATTTCATTGGATACATTTGAACGTCAAAACCGTGCTACTCGCGGCAAATCAGGTATAAAAACTAAGGAAGACGATGATATCCAACACTTCTTTACAGCGATGATGCACGATAAAGTGTTATTCTTCTCTTCTAAAGGTACGGTTTATAGCTTGAATGTTTATGACTTCCCTGAAGGTCAACGTCAAGCTAAAGGTTTACCTATCATCAATGTATTACCAATCGGTCAAGATGAAAGAATTACTGCGGTTGTTCCAGTAAGCAACTTCTCTAAAGATGCTAACTTGATTATGTTAACAAAGAGCGGTTACATCAAGAGAATTGAACTAGACAACTTCGCTAACATCAGAAGAAATGGTATTATCGCAATTAGCTTAGAAGAAAATGATGAATTGAACTGGGTTAAATTAGCTAATCCAAAAGATGAAATCATCATTGGTACTAAGTGTGGTATGGCAATCAGATTCTCAATTGAAGATTTAAGACCTTTAGGCAGAAGTGCAAGAGGTGTAAATTCTATGAAATTGAGAACTGGTGACGAACTTATCGGTTGTGATATCGTACCTCAAAACTATGATGCAGACTTACTTGTTGTAACTTCTGACGGTTTCGGAAAACGTACAAAACTTTCTGAATTCCGTGGTCAAAACAGAGGCGGTATCGGTTTAATCGCAACAAAATTCAAAACCAACGAATCAAGACTTGTTGCCTTAACAATCGTAGCTGAAAATGACGAAATTATGTTAGTTACAGCAAATGGTATTGTTACTCGTATCAAAGCAAGCGACATTTCACAACAAGGTCGTCCTGCAACTGGTGTTAGAGCACAAAATCTAGTTAACAACGATACTGTCGTTTCAGTTAACAAAATCATTACACCTGAAGAAGAAGATTCTATCGTAGATAAAGCTTCTCCAAAAACTGATGAAGAAAAAACTGAAGATGTATCTGCAGAACAAACTAAATTAATATAGTTTAATCAATAAATAATTAAAGGCGCGAACTTTTGAAAAAAGTTCGCGCCTTTTGCATTACGCGCTCTGATTATAACTATTTGTAAACTTGGGTAGTGGTAAAATCTTACATCTTTGTTATAATAATTTTATGAAAAATTTGAACAATATAAACGATTGGACGGATATTACAGAGCATTTAAAACTTGGTGAAATCTTGATTGCCTCTGGTAAAATTAATCTAATTCAGTTGGGTATGGCAATTGATATTCAAAATTTTCAACAAATGCCTATCGGTCAAATTTTCTTGGAAATGAAAATTATCTCAAAAGAAGATTTACATTCGGCATTAGATTTGCAAAAAGAAATTGATGAAATAACAGCAAGAAGGAAAAATGATGATATTTAAAGACATTTTAACAACAAAAAATTTAGTATTTATTATACTTTTATTAATCTTGTTAAAAATATTACCAGCAGTAAGTGATATTGTGATGTTATTTTTCGCTTGTTTTGTGCTTTCTTGTTCTTTATTACCAATTGTTCAATTACTTGATAAAAAAATTAAAAATAGGAGTCTTTCTGCAGGTATTGTAATTTCTGGAGCCGTAATTTTAACACTCGCATTCATTATGCCAATTTTTATGGTTACAATTGAACAAATCACAACCTTTGTTCAAACAATTCCAACAAAAATTGCAGATATCCATACATTTATAAACAACTTTTCATTTAACGGTCAACATTTAAACCAAATTATTGACCTTCAAAATATAGTAGGAAATAGTAATGACTTGGCACAAAGCATTGTTAGCCAATCTGTAAACATAACCGTCGGCTTTGCTCAAGGAATTATTGTATTTATTGCTGTCGTAACAATTATGTTCTATATGTTGAAAGATACAATTTATATGAAGAACAAATTTATTGAGTTTTTCCCTGAAAAGATGAAAGCAAAAGCCGAAGATATTGTAAACAAAATCGCAGCAAAAGTCGGTGGATATGTAATTGCAACAATTATCTCTTGCACGGCAATTTGGTTATTAATTGCTTTAATTCTTGCCGTTTTGAGAGTTGAATACGCATTTTCTCTAGGGTTAATTGCTGGAGTATTAGATATAATTCCTGTTGTAGGTCCTACAATTGCATTAACTCTAATCATTTTAACTGCATTCAAAAAAGGCTTAATTATCGTAGCCATAGCAATTCTTCTATTCCTTGGCGTACAACAATTATCAAATAATGTAATAAGGCCAATTGTATTTGGCAAATTTATGGAATTACACCCACTTGTAATTATCTCTGCCTTATTAATTGGTGGAAAATTCGGTGGACTTATCGGTTTAATCTTTGCACCTGCTATTGCAGCAATCGTGACAGTTTTAATCGATGAAATTTATTTAAAAACAATCAATAAGAAAAAGTAATGGAAAAGTTTTTATACAAAAGAAACACAAAGAAAAACGCAGATTATAATATTTGGTTTGCATTCCCTGGGTGCTATTCATTTGCTATGTCATCGTTGGGATACTTACACATATTTAAACTTATGGATGAAATGGACGAAGTCAATGTTGAGCGCGTGTACTCTGATTCAACAAAAACAGAAATTCAGTTTAAAGACGTGAACGCAATTGCTTTTTCAAGTTCTTTTGACTTAGATTTTATGTCTATTTTTCCAATGTTTGACAAATATAAAATCCCATATAAAGCGGCAAACAGAGATGAAACAATGCCAATAATTTTCTGCGGAGGACCAGTTGTAACGGCTAACCCTATACCATACAAAGACTTTTTTGATTTTATGATAATTGGTGATGGTGAAAACCTAAATACAAAAGTTGTAACAATTTTAGCTGATAACAAAGACTTGCCCAAACCTGAAATTCTAAAAATTTTGGCAAAACTTGATGGTGTTTATGTACCAACACTAAATCAACCGACAGTTATAAAAAATAGTTGTAAAATTGAAAATTGTGTATACACTCCAATATTAAGTGATGATGCATTTTTTAAAGATATGTTCATACTTGAAATATCACGAGGTTGCGCAAACTGTTGTGGTTTCTGTATGGCTTCGTATTTAAATTTGCCAGTAAGATTTGCACCTTATGAAAATATTATAGAAGCTTTAAACTTAGGGCTAAAATATACCAATAAAATTGCACTTTTAGGAGCACAAGTGTCAATCCACCCTAAATTTAAACAAATTTGCAAATATATTTATAACAGAGTTCAGGAAAATCCTGAAATTGAAATGAGTATTTCTTCGTTAAGAGTTGATGCTGTTGATGATTCTATCATCAAGACTCTCGTTGCGGCACATCAAAAACACGTAACAATTGCAATTGAGGCTGGAAGCGAACGACTTAGAAAAGTTATCAATAAAAACATTACAGAAGAACAAATTAAGAAAACTGTTGAAACAGCAAGACTTAACGGTCTAAAGGGAATAAAAGTTTACGCAATGATTGGTATTCCAACAGAAAGACAAGAAGATTTAGAAGAAATGGTTAGACTTGCAAAAGAATTAAAACAAGCCAATAAAGGTTTCGATATTTCCTTTGCATTCTCGTCATTCATTCCCAAACCACATACTCCACTTCAATGGTGTGGCAGATTTTCAACAAAGGAATTAGAAAAAAGACAAAATTTCTTACAAAAGGAATTTCACAAAATAGGAATTAAAACAAGCTTTTCAAGTATAAAATGGGATTATTGGCAAACCGTTCTATCAAGAGGCGATGAAAAAATGTCTGATTTTATCATAGATGTCTACAAAAATGGTTCAAAACTAGGGGCGTTCAAAAAATCAGCAAAAGACAAGTTTAATCCAGACGACTACGTCCTTAGAAACTATGATTTAAATGAAACTTTACCATGGGACATTATAGACTTGCCACCAAGAAAAGAAGTTCTAATTGAACGTCATAAAAAATTGCTTAATTTACAATAACTTTAGACTTGTTAAATCTATCTACCAATCTTGCTGCAAAATCAATTGCTTTTGTTGTATCTTTAAATGCACGCTTTGGAACTACTAGTGCACTATTTTTAGAAATATAAATAAAAATTAAAGCCTCTGTAACTTTTATATCGTTTATATCTTTGAATGGTATAAGAGTATCACCAAAATTGCTTATAAAATTTACGCCATCATCTTTTAGGGTGCACACAACGCTTGATAAAGCTCTTAGTGAATTTCTTACTGTAATATAAGTTAAGAATAAAATTAAAGGAAATACCATAATTGAAAATGCAACGAATAGACATCCTAATGGTATATTATGCATACAAAAGAAGACAACCCCAATAATAAATGTGGCAATATTAAAAATTAAAAATAAAGTACAACGCACTTTTTCAAAAGAAAAAGTATCTAGCACAAAATTCATAATATCTTCTCTTGTATATTGGTATGAAACTGTTAAATCCGACATTTTTATTCCCTTTTTGTATAAGTAATTATAACCCAAATAAATTATTAAGTAAAAATTTTACACTCTATATGTTTAAATTTGCCGAAAACTGGGAATAGTGTTATTATAGAGGAAGCAATTTACATGATAAGAGGAGATTCACGGATGAAGCTGAAAACGTTATGGAATAAATTTATCGTTGAAACTGTTGGACCATACAGCACGGGTCTACAGCTTGAAAAAAAATTTGGGCTAGAATCTGCTGCAGTATTGAATCATATCTATAAAAACAAACCTACAGGTGAAAATGCACTTGGGGTATGGCTTGACAAAAAGTTTGTAACTAACGCTATTTGGGATGCAATAAGACGACGTAAAGCAAATATTGCTGATGCCCTTAATGAAACCTTACATGTATTTTTTGACAAGCGTGCTTATTCAACTGTAAAAATTTGTGATTTGGCATGTGGATATAGCAATTATTTAGTTGAAAATTTAAAACATTATAATAACGATAGACTAGAAATTGAATTTATTGATAAGGATATCAAATCTCAATATGAATTAAGAGAGCCTCTTCGCGCATTTAAAAATGTAAAAACTTCATTTCGTCGTAGTGATATCACAAACGACAGAACCTACGATTTTGTAGGCGCCCCTGATATTATGATTTTATCTGGATACTTTGATACAATCTGCAAAGATGAGGTACAAATTGAGTATATTCTAAGACAAGTTTATAACTCATTAAATCCTGAAGGATACTTCATTTTTACAACGCAAAACACTGATTATAATATCAAAACAGTTGATGAACTTTTTGAAGACTACTCAAACAAAAAAGTTCAAAAAGAAGAAAAAGATATTGATAAAATCAGAAACATGGCAGAAATTGCAGGTTTCCAAATTTTGAGCGAAAAAATTGACAGCGAAAATCGTTACTGTGTTTATGTCGCAACAAAAGCTTAGTTAGTAATATGCTTGTTTAATCTGTCCATAAGGTCAAATTTTGAATGTAGCCCTAAAAATCGGTCAACCTCTTTGCCCTCTTTGAATAAAATAAAAGTCGGTAATGAACTTATGCTGAACTTTTGTGCAATGTTTCTATTGTCATCAGTATCAACCTTGCCAATCCAGATTTTATCTAACTCTTCTAAGATTGGCTCTTGCCTGTTGCAAAAACCACACCAAGGTGCATAAAACTCTACTAGTTTAAGACCTTTTTTAAGCTCATTGTCAAAATTTGTTATATCAAGTTCTTTAATCATTTTAATAAACCCTCCAGAAATACTATCGCAAGGTTTATAAAATTATTGTATTCGACAAGTGGATAAAGAATTTACATTTAATTTAATTTTTCAGCAACACTAGCAATTGTTTTTGGAAAATATTGTTGTAAATATTGAGAACGCATTGAAAATCTATCAACCGAATTATAAGTATTAAGCATTGCATTTATTTCAGCAACTGCTTCTGCAAAACCACCATCTTTACCCTTATTACTTACATTTGATATAAAGTAATTTATATAATTTCGTTGAGTTTCAGGCATATTTTTATTAAACATATCTCGTTCTTCGTTTAAAATATTTAACAAATCTTTGTCTTTACTAATTTTGGTATTTTCTGTAGCATCTTTGGTTTTAAAAGATGTCACATCATAATTTTTCATGTCTTTTGCATGCCCTAATTCATGAACAAAAGTATATAAATTATCACAAGTTGTAACTTCTTTATTTGCAGGATTAAAGAATGAAGCCCCTAAATCATCTGGAGTCGTAAAAATCCTTTTAACATTTTCGGACATTGAAATAAGTTCATCACCCTTAACTTGCTTTAATATATTTAATAACGCTTTTGTATCACCCATTAAATACGTATTCAATTCAGTTTTATTTTCTTTATTTGTCAGTAAATCTTTTATTTTTAATTTTCTTTCGTCAACGTTAATTTCATAACTCTTATCATTTTCTGAAGAGATAAATTTATTTTCAGAAATCACATCAAAAAATTGCTCTTTATTCATCAAAACTTTACCATTTTTGTCAGTAATTTGATATTTTGAAACCTTATTACCTTGAGGATCATTCAGATATTCGAACTTTGTTTTTGTGCCATCGAAAGATTCATAATTCTTACGCACCATAACAACACCATTTGGGGAAATTTTACCCTCGCTTATATTCTTTACTTCTCCGTTAGAGTAAACTCTTTTTGTATTCATAACACCTTTTACAGGAGATTGTTCTGAACTTTCTTTATATACAATATTTCCTTTATTATCTTTTTTAATAATTAACTCACTTACAGGTATCGACCAATTTTTAAATAATTGATTTTGAGTTTTTGCAATAATGTTATTCTTAAAATCTTTTGTCTTTTTTACTTCGTATGTGTTTTTATTTTTCTTTTGAATTTGTGAAATTTCAACAGCTTCTAAATTAAAATCTTTATCGTATATCTCTGTGCGCTTTGCTCCATCTTTTAATTCCGCATTTAATGTAATTGCAGAAGAGTCATATACATTTTTGTTAAACGAAATCTTTTTTAAATCATTTCCACATATTTCTTGCATTGCAAAAATTTTTTTTGACAATTTATCTGCATCAAGTTTTTCATCAAAAATCCACATAAGATTAAATGCTATATCTTTAGGCTCAACTGCTGTTTTGGAAAGTATTTCTGCATTCTTGTATTTTATTGGATTTTTAGCCAAACGAGCCAAATCGCTTTCTTCAAATTTTGCCTTCATATCATCAGAAATTGATACTTCAGAATGTTCAAAAGTATCATTCTTATGTTTCCTATAAGGATTTACGCAAGGTGGCAATCTTTAAAGGTTTAATATTTGAGGTGAAAGTCGGCAATATGCTTAACATAATCCATTAAAGAAACCTAAAAATAAAAATTGCTAAAATTTTACAGAATATAAATAAAGATTAAGAAATTATACTTACTTTTTCATTTCAACATAAGGTAGGCGAGAAAACCCTGATTTTTCGTAAACATGAACTGCATGCAAATTTTCTTCTTCAACTTCTAAACGTAAAATACAATCTTTATATTGAGTTTCAACATATTTTATAAAAGTTGGTATTATGCCATTACCACGATATTCCGTTTTTAAATATAAATCCTCAAGCCAAATACAAGGTTTTCCAAATTCTGTTGAAAAACTCTTTGCTAACATTGCATATCCAAGAATATTTTTATCATCAGTAAATACATATCCTTCCACAAAAGGAGAGTTTTGTACACAAGCATCAAAATCACGCTCAAAAATTTTATCACTACCATTTGTAAAAACGGCATCTGAAGAATAAAATTCTTTCATCATTGAAAGAATTTCAATCTTATCTGATAGAATAAATTTTCTTATACTATATTTCATAAGGATTATTCACTTTTTTGACCAACATTACCCAATTCATTTGATTTATTAGTCACTTTAGTAATTCCTATAGCTTGTAAATCTCTAACAAATTGTCCATAAGATTTTTTAAATGGAGTGTCAGGCCGGTAAGAATCTAATAAAACAACTTCTTTTATATCGTCGCCTTTTTCATTCAAAATTACTTGCTGAACAGATACCGCATGATCAGTTGGTGTCGCTCCAGTATTATCTGTATAAATATATGTGGTTGCAAATCCTGCATTGTCTTCAGGATATTTGCCCATAGTTAATAAAATTGATTTGTAGTCGTCTTCACTATTTGTTTGGTGACCTTTTGTGCCTGTTAACAAATATTGCAAAGAATCTTTACCAGCTAAATCATTACCATTTATAGTACCTGAATTTAAATTTGTTTCTTCAAAATATTTTTCTGTTGCAACTTCTAGTAATAAAGCATCCGCATCACCGCTTGAGTAAGTACTATTATTTTGAGCCTTTTTAAACTCTTTTGCAGAAATAGTAATGTCCTTGTTTACACCTTTAAAATGTACGGTAAAATTACCATCCTTATCTTGTGTAATAGCATTTTTTAATGCATCTTTTCCCCAATCTGTTTTTGCCATAGAGTTCATTTGAGCTAGTAACCAACAATCACCTGCACTAGAGCCTTGTTTTCCACCCTGAATAATTCCGTCTGGGGTTGTTCGGATTCTTTGACGCTCAGCTTTAGCCTGTTCTTTTAGTGCTTGCTTTTCTTCTTTTGTTAACTTTGGCTTATCTTCTTTATCTTTAATTAAATCATTACCAAAAATACTTATATTTTCAGAAGAAGTCGCACTTGTAGCTGAACTTGAGATTGGTTGATTTGTATTAAAATTTATTGATGAAATATTACTAAACATAGCTATCCTTAAATTTATTATATTAGATTTAAAAATCATAAAAATTATAATTGACAGATTAATTGAAAATTATAACAATATTTAACAAAAAAGCCTCAACGTAAGTTGAGGCTTAAATGGAGGAAGAGGTGGGATTCGAACCCACGGTACGCTCGTCACGTACGACGGTTTTCAAGACCGCTCCGATCAACCACTCTGGCACTCTTCCAGAAAAGTTTTCTTCCTTCGGTAAGATTATTTTATAATAAAAAACTTTTTTTTGCAAGAAGTTTTTTAATTTTTATTTTTCATAGCTGCTTTTAAACGAGCCATTGCTCTAGCTAAAGCCGCTTCGGCACGTTTTGCATCTACTTGAGCTGTAACTTCTGCAAGTCTAGCTTGTGCTCTTGCTTTTGCTTGTTCAGCTCTTGCAACATCAATGTCATCTCCAAATTCACCAGCATTTGCCAAAATTATAGCATTACCATCCTTCAATTGGAAAATTCCACCCATTGTTGTAAATAACTTAACATCATTGTCTTTGACAATTTTTGTAACGCCAATGCCCAAAGATGCCATGATCGGTTCATGACCTTCCAAAACACCGAACTCACCGTCAATACCTTTTAAATAAATTTCATTAACGTCTTCGTCAAAAACTATATTTTCATGTGTAATTATTTTTAAATGCATGATTTATATTTAACCTTTCGGAAATTATTGTAAAGTCTTAGCTTTTTCAACAGCCTCTTCAATTGTACCAACCATATAGAAAGCTTGTTCAGGTAAGTCATCGTGTTTACCTTCAATAATTTCTTTAAAGCCTTTGATTGTATCTTCAATCTTAACGTATTTACCTTCAATACCGGAGAATTGTTCAGCAACGAAGAATGGTTGAGATAAGAATCTTTGAATTTTTCTTGCTCTGTTTACAGTTTCTTTATCTTCTTCTGACAATTCATCCATACCAAGAATTGCGATGATATCTTGTAATTCTTTATATTTTTGTAAGATTTCTAATACTTTTCTTGTTGTATCGTAGTGTTCTTCACCGATTACATTTGGGTCTAATACACGAGAGTTAGATGCCAATGGATCAACTGCAGGATAAATACCCAATGATGCAATTTGTCTTGACAATACTGTTGATGCATCTAAGTGAGAGAATGTTGTTGCTGGAGCTGGGTCAGTCAAGTCATCGGCTGGAACGTAAATAGCTTGAACAGATGTAATAGAACCATCTTTAGTTGATGTAATACGTTCTTGCAAATCACCCATTTC
This sequence comes from uncultured Candidatus Melainabacteria bacterium, assembly GCA_937895785.1. GTDB lineage: Bacteria > Cyanobacteriota > Vampirovibrionia > Gastranaerophilales > Gastranaerophilaceae > UBA6984. The sequence goes on from CALBKW010000059.1 coordinate 14,204, forward strand.
ATTAGCAAGCGTTGGTTGATAACCTACTGCTGAAGGCATACGTCCTAACAATGCTGATACTTCTGAACCTGCTTGTGTAAAACGGAAAATGTTATCAATAAATAACAACACGTCTTGTTTTGAGAAATCTCTGAAGTATTCAGCAGCAGTAAGAGCTGATAAACCAACTCTCATTCTGGCTCCTGGTGGCTCATTCATTTGACCATAAATCAAGCCTACTTTATCAAGTACGCCTGATTCTTTAAATTCATTCCAAAGGTCATTACCTTCACGAGTTCTTTCACCTACACCGCCGAATACAGATACACCGTTGTGAGCCATCGCGATGTTGTGGATTAATTCTTGGATTAAAACGGTTTTACCTACACCAGCACCACCGAACAAGCCGATTTTACCACCTTTTTGATAAGGTTGTAATAAGTCGATAGCTTTAATACCAGTTTCTAAAACTTCAATATTAGTATTTTGATCTACTAATTTTGGAGCTTCTCTGTGGATAGGTAAATAATTTTCAGTTTTGATTTCACCTTGTTCATCAACTGGTTCACCAACTACATTCATAATTCTACCTAAAATTGGACTACCTACAGGAATTTTAATAGGTTCGCCTGTACTTTCAACCTTCATGCCTCTTTTTAGACCGTCAGTTGAAGCCATTGCAACTGTTCTTACTCTGTTAGAACCCAACATTTGTTGAACCTCTGCAATAACGTAAGAACCGTCATCTTTATATATTTTTAAAGCATCATAAATGTTTGGTAATTCACCTTGTTGAAATTCAACGTCAATTACCGGCCCGATGATTTGGGTAATTAAACCTTCGTTTTTAGCCAAAACTTCCATTTTTACTCCTTTACTCATTAATATTGTAGTCATGTTACATCAAAGACAAAAATATTTCAAACTCATTAAGATTTTGTAAAAAAATACTAGCAATTTTTTTTTCTTTGTTTTAGAATTGAAAAAAGTATTTTTAGACAGAAAATATTAGTTGGACGTATGATATACCCTTTATTGACAAAAGAATTAACTTCTTCGGATAAGTTATTAAAACCAGACTTATCACAAAAAAGTGGCAGGGAACTTCTTGCGTTTTACCTTCAAACGAAAATCAAACAGTTGATTTCTTTTGATAAAAAATACGAAAGACCTGTGATTATAGAAGTACGCCCAAACTTCATATCAAATTTTGCAAAGCGCTTGATCAATACACCTGACAAGCGCCTTTTAATTGGTATTACAGGGGCTTCTGCTTCGGGTAAATCTACAATTTGCTCACAAATTCAACGAATCACTCAAGATTTAAAAATGCCTGTATCTATTTTAAGTACAGATAACTATTTTAAAGATATTTCTGTTTTAATCAACAAATTTGGCTCATTTGACAACCTAAGAGATAGCGGTTATGATATCGACTCTCCAGACGGTTTCCAGCTTGACGTTTTGTATGATGATTTAGAAAACTTGTCATTAGGCAATGACATTATGTCGCCCAAATACTTGCCAAACGGAACTGGAGTTTCTGTTCCAAAGGCTGTACCTGTAAAGGCTGAAAAGATTACAATAATTGAAGGAACAGCGACATTATTTGAAGGTATTAAAGATATTTTTGATATAAAAATTTATGTGGAAGCTCAAGATGAATTGCGCAAAAAACGTTTTATGCAAAGAGCATCATCAGAACGCAACCAAGACCCAGAAAATGCGTTAAAGCATTGGAATTACTTGATTACAACAGGTGAAAAATACATTTTACCAACAAGAAAAGAAGCTGATATTGTAATTAACGGCGATGCTGACTTGGAATATATTTCGCAAATCATTGAATACTTGCACGTAATTACAAATTCATTTCAATAAGGTTTATCTTACTTGCAAGACGTATTCGTAGTCCAATCAAGAACCTTGCCATTTGGACATTTACCACTTGAATCTGCTTTCGCGTAATCCATATTACCAAATTCAAGAACCCAAGAAGAACACGAGCTACCAAACTTAAAGCAATTTGCTTTATTTGCGGTAGAGTTTTGTGCCCAAGATTTATTAAGTCCGTCCTTAGAACCTCCAACTAAGGTAAATAAATCTTTACCATAAGTAAAAGAACCTTTTGTAGGTCCATCTATATCTACATAAAAATTATAACAACCGCTTTCTGAACAATTGTTATCATTACCATAAGGGAAAAAAGAAACTGAAGCACCATCAGCTAAAATTACCTGATAGAATGCTTGAGGTGTATCAGTTACAAAAAGGCCTGATTTTAAAGCATTACCCTGATTTTTGGTAAAACAACCTGTTGCATTTGGAGCACATGTCTTTTGAACCTTCAAAAATTCAGCTACTCTTTCATAAAATATTAAATTCTTTTGTTCCGCAGTTTTTCCACTTAGCCATTCTTCAACAGGACCATAAACAGCTTGTGCACGTCCAACTGCATCTTCCAAATTTGAATATATCTTATTTAACTTAGCAATTTTTTCTTTGTCGGCTGTTGATGAATTCAAGTTTGGAATAGTCAACGCTGCAACAACGCCAATAATACCCATTACAATTAGGGTTTCTGCAAGTGTAAAGGCTAAGGCTTTTTTAAAACTTGTCATTCCGAACTTGTTTCGAAATCGCAATATCTTTCCGGTGAAAACATGCGACCCTGAAACGAGTTCAGGGTGACAGAATGTTTTTATTCTACTCAACAAAAACATCAAATTAGACTTCAAGCTCTTAACTCTAAAAGTCGCGTTATTACTAGTGTTCCCCCCTCCGCAAAGTTGAGAGGTTTTATTTCCAACATTCTTAGCCATACTTTACTCCTTTTAATTAAAATTAAACCGCAATAGTAAAATTATTAAAGTTTTTGCCTATTAAGTTTTGGTATGAATATGCACTAATCGCCTTTGAATACTGCAAATTACGTTGTGCATCATAATATCCACTCATTCCAATTTTTTCGTAATCGCTCTTTGTCAGTTGTGACAAACTTTTTACAGATGAACTGTTGTTCTTCCTTAATGATTGTGCAGTTTGTTCTGCATAATAGCGCAGCTTTTCGCTAATCGTAATCTCATCATCTCGGTTATAATCCATTTCTTCTTTGTATTGCGGATCACCTTTTTTAATAACGCTTGTTCCAGATTTTTGCGCATCTTTAACCATCTCTTGCGCAGTAGTCTTTACAAGAGAAACTGTTGATTTCATATTCAATAAATTATTTAGTGCGCCATTATTAAGCGTTGTAGACGACATATCCATATTTTTATAATACCACATTTCGCTTATATTGTTCATTTTAAAATATATTTTATAAGATATATTAAGTAACAATTTCCTACATATAGTCGAGGGTCTAGACCTTATTTATTCACCTTTTGGTTGATGTTTGAGTTCAAATAATTTGGTTTAATAGAACCACAGAAGAGAGAGGAATTTATGAATATTCACGAAGAATGTATGATTAATTATTTACAAAAACCAGACGAGTTATCTCACACTACAGATGTTCTTAGATTGAACAATGCCTTATTAGCAAAAAAAATGAAAAATAAATTATTCCTTGCAAAAAACATCAATGTCAACTATACTGATATAAAATAATATATCAGATAATTGACGAGGGAATAATGTTAAAGAAATTTTTAAAAGATTTAAAGCCAATGCACGTTATTTTAGGTGTTTTGGCATTTTTAATTGCAGTAACAATTATTGTTCTAATTGCAAGAACTGTTAACTTAGCAGACTTTATCACAAAGACAGAAAACAAAACTTTTGATTCAAGACAAGCGATGCTTGTAAGCAATAAGGTTAAAAAGCCAAACAAGGACATCGTTTTAATTACAATTGATGATGCAAGTTATGAATATTTAACTAACAAGTATGGTGAATGGCCTTTACCAAGAAATGTTTACGCTGATTTAATTAACTACTTAGAAGCACAAAATCCAACATCAATTTCATTTGATTTGATGTTTGTATCTTCACTAAAAAGCAACTCTGATGCAGATAATAAATTAGCAAAAGCTATGAATGATTATGATAACATCTTAACTGGTATGAACTTTGATGATATGTCTTATGAAGTCAGAGAACCAATTAACTTACCAGCTAGATTACAACTTACTGTTGATAACAAGTCAAATGTAGATTTTCAAGATTTGACATTCACAAATTGCAGACCTATTTTATCACAAATCATCAATAGCAACACAAAAATTGGTATCTTAAATATTGTTCGCTCAGCAGACGGTATTGTTAGAGAATTTCCTGCAGTTGTAAAATATCAAAACGATTATTATCCAAACTTGGCTTTCTTAACAGCCCTAAATTACCAATCAAAATTGGATAAAAAACCTTATAATTCAGTAACAATCGACAGAAATTCAAATATTCTAGTAAGTAACAAAAAGATTCCTATGAACAAAGACGGTGGTTTAATTTTAAACTGGTACGGCCACTCTCAAGGCGAAACTTACGATCATATTCCACTATACAAACTTGTAATGCTTATGAACGGCGAAAAAATCAAAGAACAATACAACTTTGAAAATAAAATCATTTTCGTTGGAACAACAGCAACAAGCTTGGCTGATGTAAAAAGTATTCCTATTTCAGTAGCTGGTGAAACTTATCCAGGTGTTGAAATTTATGCAACATTCATGAATAACTTTATTGATAATAATTTCATCAAAAAAGCTGGAACAGGTACAAATGTTGTGATTACGTTAATTTTAGCCTTAGCTGTTGGTGCAGTGGTATTGTTAACAAATTCTACAGCAGTTGCCGTATCTACAGCTTTAATTGCTGCAATTGGCTACTCATTACTAACATATTTTATTATGATGTTTGCTAACTTATGGTTAGATGTTGTAATTCCTGTAATTTCAATATTCATCGTATTTGCAGTTGCATACCTTGTAAAATACATTATTAAATCAAGAGATTTTGAACAACAATACAAACTTGCAACAACTGATGGTTTAACAGAATTATATAACCACAGATATTTCCAAGATCAAATGAGAATGCAAATTGCAAATTGTACTCGTTATAATAGCGAATTTTCAATGATAATCATTGATATTGACCACTTCAAAAAATTCAACGATACTTATGGTCACCAAGCTGGTGATGCCGTATTAAAACAAGTTGCTCAAACTTTGAAAACTAATACTCGTGCAACTGATATCGTTTGCAGATATGGTGGTGAAGAAATGAGCATTATTCTTACAAATACAGACAAAGAAGAAGCTATTAAGAATGCTCACAGAATTTGTAAGGCTGTTGCAGATAGAGTATTCAAGTTGAGTGCAACTCAAACAACACACGTAACAATTAGTTTGGGCGTTTCAACATTCCCTCAAGACGGTGAAAGCCCTCAACAAATTATTGAAGTTGCTGACCAAGGTTTGTATTACGCAAAAGAACACGGAAGAAACCAAGTTGGTTTAGCTGAGTTCAATGAAAATCCACCAGAAACAACTGAAGGTTAGTAAAATAAAAACATAAAGAAAAAGGTTGCTATTAATAGCAACCTTTTTTTATTAATCTAAATATTGCATCATCTTTGTTTGTCGCTTGAATTTCTTTTGGAATAAATAATTCCTTAAATTTTTCAATTGCATATTGGTCAGTCATGCTTGAAATATAATCAACAACAATTCTTTCAATCTTTTCCTCGGGAACTTGATTTTTCAAAAAGTCCGAATAGTACTTAAAAAGTTCACAAACAATTCTTGCCGTTTTCTTTTCTTCTAGCTTTGCTGGCGAATTTGTATAAATGTTTTGGAACATCCATTCCCTAAGTTTTGTTGTATAAAGCCAACACTCATCACTCATTGAAATATTTGGCTTTCCTTCTGAATAAAGAATTATATCATTAATCATTTTGCTTAAGCGTTTATTTTTATTTGAAGTAAAGTAATCCTTGCATTCCTTTGGTAAGTCTTCTTCTGAAATAATTTCAGCTCTGATAGAGTCATCAATATCGTGATTAATATATGCGATTTTGTCAGCCAATTGAACAACTTGAGCTTCTGGAGTTTGCGGTGTAAATCCCCAAGAATGGGTATAGATGCCATCAATTGTTTCTTGACACAAATTCAAATCTTCCAAAACTTCTACTACTCTAACACTTTGTTCATTATGACGAAAACCACCTTCTACCAAGTGATTTAAAACACCTTCACCACAATGACCAAATGGAGTATGCCCCAAGTCGTGTCCTAGAGCAATTGCTTCTGTTAAATCCTCATTTAAAGCTAATGCACGCGAAATTGTGCGAGCAATTTGTGAAACTTCTAACGTATGAGTTAAACGAGTTCTAAAATGGTCATCAAAAGGCGACAAGAAAACTTGTGTCTTATGTTTCAAACGTCTAAAAGCTTTTGAGTGAATAATTCTATCTCTATCTCGTTGAAATTCTGAACGAATATTACAAGGCTCTACTGGCTTTTTACGACCTTTTGTATATTTACTTTTGGTTGCAAATTCACTTAAATTTGCTATTTCTAAATTTTCAATTCTCTCTTTTACTGTTGCCATAATTTAATCTTATCCCATTTTTCAAAATTATGCTATAATTACAAAAGTAAAACCATGCAAATAAAGGATATCTGGAATGAAAAATTTATTCAACCAATTCGCTGGAAATATTGATACCTATATAATGTTCAAGATTAAAGAACGTACAGCACAATTAAAAGATGAATTGACAAAAAAAGGTAGAACACCAATTTCTTTATCTATGGGTGCACCAACAACAAAGCCGCCAAAGTATTTGCTAGTTGCAATGACAGAAGCTCTCGACGA
>CALBKW010000060.1 GCA_937895785.1 uncultured Candidatus Melainabacteria bacterium
AAGGTAATTGAGCTGGATCTTTTTCTGCGAAGAATTTAATTTTTTTACCGTTGATTACGATACCTTCTTCATAAGCTTCAACTGTACCATTGAATTTACCCATTACTGAGTCATATTTGAAAATACGAGCTGCATCTTCTGGTTTTAAACCAGGGTCATTGATAGCTACATAGTTGATTTTATCAAAAATGCCTTCTCTGATTGCTGCTCTTAATGTGTTACGACCGATTCTACCGAATCCGTTAATTGCTACGTTTACCATATTCTTTATCTCCTTCTGATATATGTACGTTTACCTCTTATTTATAAACCAAACATACATGACGTGCAAGCAAATTAACAGCAAATTAATATTTTTTTAATTATTCAAAAACACTTTACGAACGTAGTAATTTTCATCATGTTCAAGTAAATACATAATTTTTGACAACTCTTCATCTAAATTCAAACGTTTAATTATTTCTGCACATTTTTCTCTAACTGTATATTCAGGCAGTTTTGAGCATTCTGACAAAATATTTTTTAGTTCGTCTTCAGGCAAAAATTCCCAAAAATATTTTAAGGCTTCTAAACACCAATAAATTTTAAAAATTTGTTTATTTATCGTATATTTTTTATCTCTAAACGTAAATTTTGAGATTTCATCAAGCGCAGTTTCAATAATTTTATTCATACCTTCAGCGTAATATTTTGAAAAGTCTTCATTAAATTTCAAATAAACGCTCGCTTCAATTGCTTTTCTGCAAACATTTCCATCAATATCAATAGTACCGTTTACAAAATAATCAAAATTTTCCACATTTACAAACAACTCTGGTTTATTTTTTATAAATTCAACCAACTTAAAAGCAACAGCTTCTCTGATTTTTCCATCTACACCAACAAGGTGTGAAATTAACAAATAAGCTTCTCTTTCATCTTGCAAATCTTCCAAATTCAAGACTGCATACTGTTTTTCAATAACATTACCCTTTTCAAGCATGCTTATCAAATCTGAATGAGAAAATTCCTGTTCAAACAGTTCCACAGCATTATTAAAATGTGTCATATCATTTTGCATAAAAAAATTATAGCATGAGAAAAGGTTAAAAAAACAAGAAAAATAGTATTTATGTACGATAAAAAACTCAAATAAACCGAATATACTTATTTACGAGAAGGAGGTTCTATGGGACTTTTAGATGTATTTAAAACAGCTTTAGCATTAAAAAATGAAGATACAATGAGAATCGGTTTATCAGGCTTTAAATCTTCAGCCAAAAAAGTTGAAGATGCAAGAGCCGGCATTCCGTCTATCAGCAACAAAGATATCAAACTTTCTGATTTAATGCGTAGAACAAATGTTTACTAATTTGTAAATTGATTTAAAGCGAGGCGCTGTTGCATTGCAACAGCGCCTCGCTTTAATATTGGAAGGTTTGTCACCTTGAATTTATTTCAGGGTCGCATTGTCTTATCGGAAGCACCTTGCGATGCTGAATCAAGTTCAGCATGACATTCGGAATATTCGTCCCACTTATTCTAAAACAAATTCAGTATGACAAATTTGCTTGACATTTTGTTTAGAATAACATTTTTAGTACATTCCGATAATATTTCTCACGTCAGTCAAAATTTTTGCAGAAACCGCTCTTGATTTTGTGGTACCTTCTTCAAGAATTGCCTTAACTTCTTCTAAGTGGTTTTCAAAATATTTTCTGCGTTCACGAATTTCCTTAAAATGTTCATTAACTTTTTGTGCTAATTGACGTTTGCAATCTGCACAACCACGTTTTCCAGCCTTACATTCAGCTTCTACTTGAGCAACATCCTCAGGCGAGCCAAATATTTGCCAATACTTAAACGCTACCTCACACTTGTCAGGATGCCCTAAATCATCTTTTCTTGCACGTGAGCGGTCTGTAATACATTGCATTATTCGTTTTGTAGTTGTTTCTTCTTCATCAGAAATTTTGATATCATTATTAAATGATTTACCCATTTTAGCACCATCAACACCAGTCAGTAAAGGACAGTTATTAAGTTTTGGTGAAGGTTCTACAAAATAATCTGTATGATAAACATTGTTAAATCTACGAGCCATATCACGAGTTAATTCAACGTGAGCAACTTGGTCAATACCAACTGGCACATAATGAGCGTTTACCGCAAGAATGTCTGCAGTCATAAGCACTGGATATCCCATCAAGCCAAATCCAATTTGAGAGTTTGTACCCTCTTTAGATTTCAAAATTTTAGCCATATCTTTTAGGGTAGGGTCACGTTCTACCCAATTTTGAGGAGTTACCATACCCAAATAAATATTTAGTTCTGCAATTTCTGGAATTGAAGATTGAACAAAAATTGTCGCTTTTTTAGGATCAATTCCGCAAGCAAGCCAATCGATTACAACATTATATACGTTATCTTTTAACTGTTCAGTCTTGTCGTAACCTGTTGTAAGTGCATGCCAATCTGCAACAGAAAAGTAGCAATCATAGTCATTTTGAAGATTTACCCAGTTTGATATTACCCCCATATAATGACCTAAATGAAGTCTGCCTGTTGGACGCATTCCCGACATTATTCTTTTCTTTTCTTCCATAAATACCTCCCAAAGTATTGTATCAATTTTAATTTAAGTTGGCAATATACTCTGAAATCTTGTCAAAACACCAATTTGTAGACCAATGGCTTCCGCGTGGAGCTAAATATAATTCAGCTTTTTCATTTACTAATGCCAAAATTCTTGCATTTTTTGAAGGTGCTACACGATCAGTTTTTGAATGTACCAAAAGAATTGGACATTTTACCTTTGGCAAGTTTTTAAAATTATCAAATTTTTGTATAAATTCAACATCCTTAAAGTGTTTTTTAATGTATCTTTTTAAGAAACGTACTCTTAAACGACGTAAGTAAAAGTTCGCCATATCAATTGCTGAATAATGCATATTCAAAACCGCAGATTGAAGAATAAGAGCCTTAACCTCATTATTTACCGCTGTATTTGTTGCAACAGTCGTACCCAATGAGTGTCCCCATAAAATTATTTCTTTTGACTCTACACCCATATCTTTTAGCTTATTTATAGCGGTTTGAGCATCAGTGTAAATACCTTTTTCTGATGGTAATCCCCAACTCCTATAATGACCACGGTATGAAAGCATGAACAAACCATAACCATTTTTTAATGCAAATTCTGCAATATCTTGATGATTTAAAATAGATTCAGCTTGCCCATGAAAATAAAGTATTGTAGGTTTATTTTCTTGTGGCGCAATAAACCAAGCAAAAAGTCTTGCACCATCTAAGGTTACAAATCGAACCGTCTTAAATTTACCCAAAAGGTCACGTTTTATTCTTACGGCTCTTAATTTTGCAGGTTGAAAAATTAAGTAATTTTCCATACCCATTCTAAAAAAACGCAAAAATTTTGAATTACCCATAAAAAACGGGTAAATCACAATATAAACTAATTTTTTGACCAACAATAGATAAAAAATAAACTTTCGCATGAGTCCATTATAACACCACATGCAAATATTTCAGTCGTTTATTAACCAATCGTAACGACTACTTTTCTAAATATGGTTTTAAATATTGTCCAGTATAAGAGTTTTTACACTTAGCAACTTGCTTTGGAGTTCCTTGTGCGACAATTTCTCCGCCACCATTGCCACCTTCAGGTCCTAAATCAATAATGTGGTCGGCAATTTTAATCAAATCCATATTGTGTTCAATAATTAAAAGTGTATTTCCATTATCTGCAAGTTTTTGTATAATTTTAATAAGTTTATCCAAATCTGCCCAGTGCAGACCAACCGAAGGCTCATCCATCAGATAAAGAGTTTTTCCAGTTGCCTTTTTATTCAATTCAGATGCTAATTTAATACGCTGTGCTTCACCACCTGAAAGCGTTGTAGAACTTTGTCCCAATTTTATATAATCCAAGCCTACGTCATAAAGTGTTTGAAGTTTACGTTTTATTGGCGCAATGTTTTCAAAAAACTCTAATGCTTCCCCAACACTCATTTCTAAAACATCAGATATAGATTTACCCTTATATTTAACCTCTAAAGTTTCGTGATTGTAACGCTTGCCCTTGCAGACATCACATTTTACGTAAACATCAGACAAGAAGTTCATTTCAATTTTTTTTACACCATCACCCTTACAGGCTTCACAACGTCCACCCTTCACGTTAAAGCTAAATTGACCTTGATTATATCCTCTAACCTTCGCCTCATTAGTTTTTGCAAACAAAGCTCTTATCGGAGTAAAAATGTCTGTATAAGTTGCTGGGTTTGAGCGAGGAGTTCTTCCTATTGGTGACTGGTCAATTGAAATAACTTTATCAATATTTTCAAAACCTAAAATCTCGTCTACACCTTGAGGTTTTGGCTTATTATGATAAAGTTTATGAATTGCATATTGATTGATAATATCTTGCATTAAGGTTGATTTACCTGAGCCTGAAACTCCAGTTAAAACGACAATCTTGCCTAATGGAATGTCGACATCAATATTTTTTAAATTATTTAGGTGAGCATTTTTAACGACCAAGTGATTACCGTTACCCTCTCTTAATTTTGAAGGAACAGGAATAAAACGTTCTCCACTTAAGTATTTGCCAGTTATTGAGTCCTCGCTAGCAATAATGTCATCAACTTGACCTTGGCAAACAACTTTACCGCCATTTAAACCAGCTTTTGGCCCGATATCAACGATATAATCAGCGTTTCTTATTGTATCCTCGTCATGCTCAACAACAATGAGTGTATTACCCAAATTACGCAATTTCATCAAGGTCTTAATTAACCTATCGTTATCACGTTGATGCAAGCCAATAGAAGGTTCGTCAAGAACGTAAAGAACTCCTGAAAGCCCACTACCAATTTGAGTTGCCAATCTAATTCTTTGAGCCTCTCCACCTGAAAGAGTACCCGCCATTCGAGCTAAATCCAAATAACCTAAGCCTACATCTTGCAAGAATTTCAAGCGAGCTCTAACCTCGTCTAAAATTTGTTTTGCAATCTGCAAGTCGTAATCTTTTAATTCTAAATATAGAGAATCTATAAAAATTATGGCATCATCAACTGACATTTTTGTAAATTCATAAATATTTTTACCGCCAATTGTGACTGCCAATGGGAATGGCTTTAATCTTGCACCACCACAAGCGGTGCAAGGTTTTGTTACCATATATTTTTCTATTTCAGCTTGCCAATATTCACCATTTGCCTCATGGTATTTGCGTTCTAAAAATGGAATTACACCTAAATACCTTGTATATTGGGATTTATAACGTTGAGTACCGAACTGCTTTACTGATATTTTTAAGATATCATCAGACCCATATAAAACAATACTTTGATGTTCTGCTGGCAAGTCTTTAAAAGGTACTTCCATATCTATTCCGTAATGTTTACAAACTGAACTCAAAAGGTCTTCATAATAATCTGTGGTCGATTTTGACCATGGATAGATTGCACCTTCTTTTATAGACAAATTTTTATCAGGAACAACTAAATCTTGGTCTATAATAAAATCTGCACCTAACCCTGAACATCTTTCACAAGCACCGTAAGGACTATTAAAACTGAAGGTTCTTGGAGCTAGTTCCTCAAAACTTAATCCACATTTTTCGCAAGAAAATTTTTCAGAATACAAAATTTCTTCTTTTGCTTGAACTAAATCAACAACAACCACACCATTAGCTTTTTTCAAGGCTGTTGAAATACTATCAGTTAAGCGTGAGCGTATTGTAGGTTTTATTACTAACCTATCAACAACAACAGAAATATCATGTTTTTTAGTCTTTGAAAGTTCAATGTCTTCCTCATCTAAGTTATAAACATCACCGTCAACTTTAACTCTTACAAAACCTTCTTGTTGAAGTTCTTTGAATAAATTTTGATATTCACCTTTTTTACCGACAATAACTGGTGCTAAAAGCTGAATTTTTGTACCTTCCTCAAGTTTAAGAACCGAATTTACAATTTCATCAATGCTTTGTGGCTTAATTTCATCTCCACATTTTGGACAATGAGGTACGCCAATTCTCGCATACAAAAGTCTTAAATAATCGTAAATCTCAGTAACTGTTCCAACAGTTGAACGAGGATTATTACTAGTTGTTTTTTGATCGATAGAAATTGCTGGCGAAAGTCCATCAATACTTTCAACATTAGGTTTATCCATTTGACCTAAAAATTGACGTGCATAAACAGAAAGACTCTCAACATAACGTCTTTGCCCCTCAGCAAAAATTGTATCAAAAGCAAGAGAACTTTTACCTGAACCTGAAACTCCTGTAAACACAACAAGTTCGTCCTTTGGAATTTCCAAAGAAACATCTTTTAAATTATTCTCCTTTGCACCCCTAACTACAATTTTATCGTTCATACTGAAATTATGGCACAAATTAATTTTTATGTCGAATGAGTTTTTAATTGTAAATAAATGTTAAAACATGTCACAAAGTTAGGCAATTTTTAGCATTTAGGAACATTACTCTAAACGTGGAGGTAAAACTTTGAAAATTCAAGGTAGTAACAATGTAAACTTCGGTTGGAGTTGCGAAACTCATAAACAAATTATGAGAACCGCAATTAAAGATATGCCTCAGTTTGCAAAATATCAAGACCTTATGGAGGATTACGTTCAAAGACCTGACCACGATGATATTGGATTCTTAGCCAATAAACACTTCTATTTTGGCGAAAAAATGCATACCGACACATTCAATAAAGAAAAATTTGATAATGTCGATGATTTTTACACCCAAACGGAAGAACCTGAAGAAACTCAAAACAACAAAAAAATTGATATAAAGAAATCAGCATTAGTCTTAGGTAAATCTATGTCTAGTGGTGTTGTTAACGCTTTCAGTAAAATTTTCAATACAAATGCTGTAAGCTTCATGGACTACAACGGAAAAAATAACGCCAAATACGCGTATAAAGAACAAATAGAAAAAATGGATGAAGCAATTGAAGATGAAGATGATGAATTAGCACTTCAAAATGCAGCTAGAGCTTGCCACTTCTTACAAGATGTTTCACAACCACAACACATAGAAGAAACTTCAACTCTTGGCAAAGCTATTGATTTAAAAATCCATACTGATTACGAAAAATTTGCAGAAGACCACGCAGAAGAATTAGGTAATCAATTCGTAAAAACAGTAAGAAACCCTCGTTCTAGCATGAAATTATTTACAGATACATTCATGGCAACTAAAGAAACAGGCAAAATTACCCGTGAAAATGAACCTCATTGGGACGAAATAACTAAAAAACAATTTGATATAGCTGTTCAAGCAACAAAGGAATTTTTACAAAACGTAAGTGACCAAATGGGACTTGAATACAGAGAAATTTGTGAACAAGAAAATCACCATCACGAATAACTCTTATTTTGCTACAAAAAACTACCCCTTAACATTGTAAACAAAAGGTTTGCAAATGTTTTTGTTCGTGTTACGATTATTATGGATATGCTGGTCGATAGGTTAAACCCTAGTTTGCCAAGGCAAATGGAACAGTATTTCCCGTAGTAAAACACATAACAAAAGGAGAAGGAAGATGCCAGTAGCATCAATGATTGAACTTTTAGAAGCAGGTGTACATTTCGGTCACCAAACACAAAGATGGAATCCAAAAATGAAACCGTATATTTACGGTGCAAGAAACGGTATTTACGTAATCGACTTGAGAAAAACAAGTGATTTATTAGATGCAGCTTACGATGTAGTAAGAGAATATGCAGCTAAAGGTAAAAACGTTTTATTCGTTGGTACAAAAAAACAAGCATCTGAAGTAGTTGCTCAAGAAGCAACAAGAGCAGGCGCTTATTATGTTAACAGAAGATGGTTAGGCGGTATGATGACTAACTTTGAAACAATCAAAACTCGTGTTAACAAATTAAAAGAATATGAAAGTTTTATCGAAAGCGGTCAAATCGAAAAATTACCTAAAAAAGAACAAGCTCAAATTAACAAACAAATCGCTAAATTGAGCAAAACTTTAGGCGGTATTAAAGAAATGAGAGGTTTACCAGATATTTTATTCATCGTAGACCAACAAAAAGAAGATATCGCTATTCTTGAAGCTAAAAAATTAGGCGTTCCTGTTATTTGCTTAGCTGATACAAACGCTGATCCTGATAACATCGACTACATTATCCCTGGTAATGATGATGCTATCCGCTCAGTACAATTAATCGCATCTAAATTAGCTGATGCTGTTTTAGAAGGTAAAGAGCTTCGTGCAAACAAAGCTGTTAACGCTTCTAAAGTAGAAGAAATCAAAGCTGAAGATGCTGGTGTTACAGAAGAAGTTAAGGCATAATGGAGGAAACAATGAATATTACAGCTAGTATGGTAAAAGAACTTCGTGAGAAAACTGGCGCAGGCATGATGGACTGCAAAAAAGCTCTTACTGAAGCTGATGGTGATATGGAAAAAGCAACTGAAGCTTTAA
Source organism: uncultured Candidatus Melainabacteria bacterium (assembly GCA_937895785.1). Lineage (GTDB taxonomy): Bacteria > Cyanobacteriota > Vampirovibrionia > Gastranaerophilales > Gastranaerophilaceae > UBA6984. The sequence goes on from CALBKW010000060.1 coordinate 8,463, forward strand.
GACAAAAAGGTATCGCTTCTGCTGAAAAGAAAATGGGTAGAATCGCTGCTGAAGGTCTTGTAGCATCTTACGTTAACGATTCTGTTGGCGCTATGATTGAAGTTAACTGTGAAACAGACTTCGTTGCTAAGAACGCAGAATTCAAAGAATTATGCCAAAACTTAGCAGAATTAGTTGCTGAAGAAAAACCAGCAGACGTTGAAGCTTTACTTGCAACAACTTGCAAAAAATGCGGTAAAAAAATCGAAGATGTAATTAAAGAAAAAATCGCTTCTATCGGCGAAAAAATTACTATCAGAAGATTTGTTATCATGGAAGGCAACAACGCAACTTATATCCACAACGGTAAAATCGGCGTTCTTCTAAACACAGACAAACAAGAAGCTGAATTGATGAAAGACATCTGCTTACACATCGCTTCTTGCGCTCCTGAATTCTTATCAAGCGAAGATATCCCTGCAGAAGTAAGAGAAGAAGAAAAACGTATCGAAATGGGTAAAGAAGATTTAGCTAAAAAGCCTGAAAACATTAGAGAAAAAATCGTTGAAGGTCGTTTACACAAAATCTTAGCTCAAAAATGTTTGTTAGAACAAGCATTCGTTAAAGACCCAAGCCAAACAGTTGCTCAACTTATTGAAGGTAAATTAACTATCAACAAGTTCGTTAGATACACCTTAGGTGAAGGTTTAGAAAAACGTAACGAAAACTTCGCAGATGAAGTTATGAAACAAATCGGCTAATAACAGCCTATTTGATTTAATACTTTTACAGCGGTTCAAGTAAAACTTGAACCGCTGTTTTATTACTAATCGATAAATATTAAAAAAGAGGACTTAAAAAGTCCTCTAAATTTTCTTTTCCTTATGTGTTATAAAACTATACAGCTTTTTGAACTTTGTTTGCTTTTAAGCAAGATGAACATACTGTAATTTTCTTAACAGAACCATTCATAACAACTTTAACATTTTGTAAGTTTGGAGCTTGTCTATGAACGTTTTGTTTATGAGAGAAAGTTACTTTTGCTGATTTTAAAGGTGTTTTACCACATACTTCACATTTTCTTGACATAATTTTTTCCTTTTCTAGCTGTTATATGTATATAGAATATACCAAATACATTTGTTTTACAAGTATTTATTAAAATTATTTAATAGAAAACTCTTTCAATAACAAGACTTGTACTTCTCCAGGAGCTAAGATACTGTTAATACGGCTTTTTGAAACTTCAGGAATATCATCCATTTTTATTGGAACTATTGTTGTTCTCTCATTTAAGTGTGGAACGACAACTTTCACATTTTGCATGTTTGCAAAGTCCATGTTTCCTAAAACAATTACTGTATTATTACCACCTGAACGAGCATAGGCAATTACATTATCTGAGTTTGCTTGAAGAGGTACAAAGTTTGCATTAGGAACATTTATATTCATCATATATTTAAATTTATTAGCAAGAACAAAGTTTTGCATTACTCTGCCATCTGTACCTTCTGGTTTTCTTGAGAAATTAAAAATATCTAACTTGCCACGGTGAGCAAAGTAGAAATCGTCATCTGTAAATGTCTTTTTAGCACGTTTATTTTCCCAAGGATATTGATAATCATCACCAAATTGAAAACCGTCTACAAAGTATGAGTTCAATGGTAATGTCGCATTTAGCCAAGCAATCATAATCGAATATTGAGGTCCATTAATTAAAATTGGACTTACTGAATCATGTGTTGCAAAACTACCTATGCTTGATTTAATTAATTTATATTTTGAGAATAGTTTTTGATTAAAGAAAACTTGATCATATAGATTTTTTGCAAGTTTCCAGTCATTAAATCTTGAATACCCCCCATAGTAACCATCAAATCCTGCCTCTAAAAGCTTATTATAAGGTGTGAATTCAAAGTTTTTAGACATTTGTGTATCTTTATCAGTAGCTTGAGCTAAAAATAAGAATTGAGGGCTTTTTGCTCTTGCGTATGAGATTAACTCAACCCAAAAGTCATAAGGCTTCATTGACGCATTACTTGCAACTACGCCATCAGCACCTATTGCAATCATCATATCTATAAACTTTTTGTATTCATTAACAACATCAAGATTTAAACGACCGTTACGACCAACATTCAAAACTCTAACATCAGTCCAATCTGCAGGAATGATAGGAGTTGCAATATCTTTTTTCAAAAACATATCTGAATGTTTTAAGTAATAATCGTAAGATGCACAAGACGGTAAATCTACAATCACTCTAATTTTACGTCTATGTGCTTCATCTATAAATCTTATTGCTTGTTGTTTAGGTTTTAATTTTGATTTTTTACTTGCTAATTGAGGATTAATATCATCAAAGCCATTTAGTGCATACAATGAGCCTGCAGTACCGATAGCCTTAATTTTACCTACAGGTGTAATTGGTAGCAAGTGAATTGTATTAACACCTTGCAAAGACAATTGGTCTAATCTATCAATTGCATTGATAAAATTACCTCTTTCTTCGCCTAAATTTTCTTCAATAATACCGTTTTTATTCAAATCTTTAGCGTTAAAATTACGAATATTTATTGCCATAATTACGGCAGAATTAGCTTGAAAAACACTTCTAGCATCATTTAACCAAACAGTCGCAGCCTGAGCATTTATTCCCAACGCTAATATAATCAATGTTAATAATATTTTCTTCATTTGTATATTTCCCCAATCTTTTCCCATTTTATCAGAAAACGAAAGCATGCTACAAACTTTTAACAATTCGTAGCATGCAATCTATAATATTATTAAATTTTAGCGTTTATTAAGCTCTTTTAGGCTGAGCTTTCTTATCTCTCCAGAAATCAATCAACATACTTGCAAAGAAAATACTTGAATAAGTACCAATTGCTATACCTAAAATCATTGCCAAAACGAAATCTCTAGTTGTTACACCGCCAAAGAAATATAATGCCATCAATGTAATTAAAGTTGTTAATGATGTATTAATACTTCTTGCCATTGTTTGAGTAACACTTGCATTTACAATTTCGCCAAATGACATTTTCTTAGCATAATATCTTAAATTTTCACGAATACGGTCAAAAACAACAATTGTATCGTGTACAGAGAAACCAATTACTGTCAAAATCGCAGTTAAGAATAAGCCATCTACTTGAACGCCACAGAATAGACCTAACAATGCAAATACACCAACTACAAACACAACATCGTGAATTAATGCTAAAATTGCACATACTGCAAAGTCAAATTGGAATCTGAATGATAAATAGGCTACGATACCTAAGCATGCCAACCCTAAGGCTATTAAGGAATTTTTGAACAATTCATTACCTAATGTTGGTCCGATAGAGTTTGTAGATAACAATTCTGAATTTTTATATTCTTTTTGCATTATTGAAGTTACGTTAGATACAACATTTTCTTTATCCATACCTTCAATAAATTTAGTTCTGATAGAGATGATATCTTGAGTTTTTGCATTTTTATCTTCACTTACATTGATAATTTGTAACGCTGGAGCTTCTACACCAGCATTAATCAAGTTAGTTCTCAAATCTGCTAATTTATTATTATCAACTTTTTGATCTACTGAATATTGAAGAATTGTACCACCAGTGTAGTCAATCCCCAATTTTAATGGTGAATGATTTGGATTGATAATTGCCGCATAAATCATTGCGATAATACCAGGTAATAACAATATTGTTGTTAATCCCATCCAAACCCATCTATATTTTACAACGTTAATTATATGTCTACCTTCCATTTTTACCTCACTAATCTAAAACGCCAAATTTAGCTTTTTCGCGTTTAGTTTCTTCTGCAACATAAGCCTTACCAATTTCGTTTTTGCTTAAACCGAATAAAGCTGGATATTTTAATTCACCTGTACCAAAGATTAAGTGCATAAAGTTTTTAGTAATAGTAATAGCACTGAACATTGATACCGCTGTACCTAGAGCAAGTGTTAAAGCAAAACCTTTTACAACGCTTGTACCTAAGCAATAAAGAATTATACAAGTAATAATTGTTGACATATTTGAGTCGAAAATACTTGTAAATGCTCTGTCAAAACCAGCATTAATTGCTGTAAATAAAGTTCTGCCAGCTCTTAATTCTTCTTTTGTTCTTTCAAAAATAAGAATATTAGCATCTACAGCCATACCGATTGATAAGATGAAACCTGCAATACCTGCTAATGTAAGAGTTACAGGGATTTGTTTAAATAATGCAAATAACATCAAGCTGTATAAAATCAATGCTACGTCTGCAATTACCCCTGGTAAACGGTAATAGAATGCCATAAATAACATTACAAACCCCAAACCTATTACACCAGCAATTTTAGATTTTTCAATACTGTCAGCACCTAATGTAGGTCCTACTGTATTTTCTTCAATAATTTTGGCTGGAACAGGCAATGCACCTGCGTTTAACAAATCAACCATTTCTTTTGCTTCTTCTAAAGCAAATCCGTTGTCACCACCTGAAATTTGAGCTCTACCACCAATAATTGGTTCTCTAATTACAGGAGCTGAAGTTAATTCGCCGTTAAAGAAAATTGCCATTGGTTTACCAACTAATTGTTGAGTTAAATCTGCAAATTTTCTTGTACCCTTGTCATTAAATTCCAAATCAACAACCCATTGACCGTTTGAGCTTGTGCTTAAAGAAGCACGATTTAAATCGTTACCTGTTAAACCTGTATCAACCCATTTACCAGAGTTGTCTGGAACTTCTTTTTTAAATGCTAATTCTGCAGTTTCACCTAAGAATTTTTTAGCTTGTTTTAAGTCTTTAACTGCAGGAATTTCTACTACTAATCTCTTTTCGCCTTGTCTTTGAACTACAGTTTCAGCTACACCAAGTTTGTTAACACGGTTTTCAATTGCGAATTGCAAACTATCCATCATTTCAGGAGTGATTTTTGCAACAGTTGCTGAAGTTTGAGCTTCTAAAACAAGTCTTGAGCCTCCAACTAGGTCTAAACCTAGTTTTGTTGGTTTTAAGCAAATGATAGCAATTGATACGATTGCAATCGCTACGATAGCCCAAAATAATAAAATTTTATTCTTCATATCCTTTTCCTTATATATATTATATAAAATATAAATTGTATAACTCTATTTTATCAAAAATATTTTTTGTAAAATAACCTAACTGTCTATTCTTTTTCGATTGTATCCATTAAAGCAAATAGTTCCGCTTTTTGTTCATAATTTAATATTACAAGTGGTTGTCTTACGTAATCTTTTATAATACCCATTTTTGATAACGCTGCTTTCACAGGTACAGGGTTTGGAGCCATGAATAACTTTTTAAACATTGGATATAAAATCATGTGCATATTTAACGCTGATTTAATATTACCTTCTTTAAAATCTTCAATCATGCTCTTAATTTCTTCACCGTAAATGTGAGAGGCTACTGACACAACACCTGTCGCACCTAATGACAACATTGGAAGAAGTAAGCTGTCATCACCGCAATAAATTTCAAAACCATCTGGACATAAATCTTTCATTTCTGAAATCATATCCATATCAGGATAGCTTTGTTTAATACCTACAATGTTTTCATATTTTTTTGCCAAGTAAGCAACTGTTTCTGGCAACATATTTACACCAGTTCTTGATGGTATGTTGTAAATAATTACAGGAATTTTAACAGCCTCTGCTATAGCAGAGAAGTGAGCTTTCATACCTTCTTGTGATGGCTTATTGTAGTAAGGAACAACAGAAAGAATTGCATCTGCGCCTTCTTTTTCAGCCATTTTTGCATATTTTACTGCCTCTTTAGTTGAATTAGAACCAGCACTCATAATAACTTTGCAATCATTTCTAACTGCTCTTTTGATTGTGCTTAACAATTCAACTTCTTCTTCATTTGTTAAAGTTGGGCATTCGCCTGTAGTTGCAGCAACCAACAATGAATCAGAACCGTTATCTAATAAATATTCAGCCAATTCTGCCGCTTTATCATAATCAACATTACCTTCTTTTGTGAAAGGTGTAACCATCGCCGTTATAACTTCACCGGCATCGAAACGTGAACTCATAATATTTCCTCCTTATAATTCTAATTATAAAACAAATTAATTAAATAAGGTTAAAATCGTAATATTCGTAATTAATTCTTAACAATACAATTCAAATCTCTAATTCATGATAAAATTTATATTATGAAAAGATTTTTGGTATACTTACGCAAAATTAAAAATATGAGTGCAAAGAAAAAAGCGTACGCTATTGGCTTTTTAGTTCTTGCGGGAATTTTGCTTTGGGCGTTTTTAAGCGCAGGGTTTATGACCAATGGCTTTTCACGTTCTCAAATCAAAAAAGGTGATGACCGCCAAGAAGTTGATGTTGAAAGCATGATTTTGACAGAAACTAAGAATGATACAAAATATTGGGAAATCTACGGCGAAACCGGTTCGTACAACAGCGATGAAAAAATTGCAGTTTTGAGTAATGTTATTGGAAACTTTTATAAAGACAATGAAGTAGCTATGAGCTTTGAATCAACTCAAGGTACTTATAATGAAGAAAAAAATCAAATTATTTTATACGAAAACACATTTATTGTATTAAAAGACGGTACATCTTTAAAATGTGATAGACTTGTTTGGTCAGGTTCTGATAAGGACATCATTGCTGAAGGTAATGTAAAAATCAACCGTGGCTCAGAACTTGATGCTCAAGGTGACAAAGTTATAATCAGTTCATCTTATGAACATTTTAAACTTATCGGTAATACCGTTTCAAAAGTGTTTGATAAAAACAACAGTACTGCTAAAAAGGGGAATTTACTTCAATGAAGAAATATTTAATTATAGCTGGGATAGTAATATTAGGTCTAGGTGCTGCAACGATAGCCTCAGACTTGGTTATAGAATCAAAAACTCAAAGTTTTAGTGAATCTGACAATAAAATTCACTTTGATGGAGATGTAAAAGTAAAACTTGATGACTTACATGTTGTTGGCGACAGAGCGGATATCACAACAAAAAATAACAAACTTGATACTGCGACTTTCTATGATAAACCTTATGCATACCAAGTTCAAAACAACAAAAAACGTGAAGTTAAAGCTAATATTTTAAAATTATCTTTAATTACAAAAGTCGTAAGAGCAGAAGGTGATACACAAACAACCGTTATGGATGGGAAAAAACCTCTTGCTGTAATCACTGCAAATTCACAAGAATATGACACAAAATCAAATATCATGACAGCTATGTGCGGTGTTGTTATTAAATATCAAGATATCAACACATTTTCTGACAA
>CALBKW010000061.1 GCA_937895785.1 uncultured Candidatus Melainabacteria bacterium
GGCAATTCCAGGAGCTTTGGTTATGACAAAACTTGTTTATCCAGAAACAGGCGAACCAGAAACAATGGAAAATATTAAATTAAGCCGTCGTAAGACTCACTCAAACGTATTTGATGCAATTGCATCAGGTGCTTCTGAAGGTATGATGGTTTCATTAAACGTAGTTGCAATGTTACTTGCAATCGTAGCTTTAATCGCAATGATTGACTATATCTTGGCTGCTTTTGGTGGCTGTATTGCAAACTTGTTCCACTTAACTGGACCAGTTTTAGGCTTTGACTTCCAAGCTTTATCATTAAAGATGATTTTAGGTAAATTCTTCGCAATCTTCGCGTTGATTATGGGTGTACCTGTTCAAGACATCTTCAATGTTGGTGGTGTAATCGGTTTGAAAATTGTTTCAAACGAAGTTTATGGTTATACTGACTTGGTAGCAATCCAAAATATTATTTCTAATAAAGCATTCGTAATTGCATCATTCGCGATTTGTTCTTTCGGTAACTTCGGTTCTATCGCAACACAAATTGGTGCAATTGGCGGTTTAGCTCCAAACCAAAGAAAGAATTTGGCAAGATTAGGTATGCGTGCATTAATTTGTGGTGTGTTCACATGCTTTATGTCAGCTTGTATTGCAGGTATCTTGGTTGGCTAAGAACTCACCTTAGGGCTGAATAAATTAAATTTAAACGCAAAAAAGGCTTCATCATAAAAGATGAAGTCTTTTTTAGTCCCCAAATCAAGTAACACTTAAAGATTAAGCGTTGAATGCAGCTTCAGAACCTGAGTTGTTAGCTCCGCCAAAGCCTTCAAAAATTGTGTTGATAAATGCAACTTGAGGTTGTTGAACATTATCTAGTTTCTTTTTATTATCATCAATACCGTTAATACCATTAACTGCACCGTTGTTTAAACCGTTTAATCCGAACATCTCAATTTCTCCTCTGTGTTTTTTATATCTCTTACATATATATAAAGTATTTTTCTCATGAGAAATTGCGAGCATGGTTTAAAATGTGAAGTTTTGTTAAACTAAAATGAATGGATTTATCCATTTTACGTTATGGTATTTAGATATTGTTTGGAATAATTTTTCGTAAAATTTGATGTTATCATTAGTTAAAATAGGGTGATGAGAGTTCAAACCTATGACATTCATTCCTGAATTAATAAGTTCAATCAATTCTTTTAGTATTAAATTGTAATTCTTTAGTTTATATGTTTCCCAATTTACAAAATCATAATCAACGTTATAATTGGAGTGATTCTTTTGATTACGGTTCAATTCAGAAATTATCAAACCATACTCAACTAATTTTTCTTTTAACTCTTCACACATATTATTGTATGGTGCCACAAATACAGGTAAAAGATTGTTATTAAAAAGTATTTTAAAACTATTATAATTTTGAATTATTGTATTGTAATTTTCTTCAATATTGCAACATTCTGGAAATTCAGATTTTTGAAGATTTTGTGAGTTGTTTACGTGATAAATTCCGTGTATAGTCGCGAATTGATTATATTTTATAATATTTTTAGTAAAAAATTTTCCGTATTTTTCATAATTATTAGGTACAATTGCCCAAATTGCAGGAATCGCATATTTATAAAGCAATTTCATTAAACCTTTTGTTTTGAATTTATATTTTAAATACCCAAGTTTAAATGGTGTTGTTTTAACCCTAACATCATCATCTCTCCACCAAAATGCAAGATTTTCAGCATTTTTTAGTGAATTTTCAAAGTTTTTCCACATGTTTATCTCCTATATTTTAAAATCCGTTATTAATTTACAATAAAAATATAAGTCATGCAAACATCTATATATGGCGGATTGTAACCATAAAATGTAATGTTAATCTTACTGTAATATTTATATTACATGAAAGAATATTTGTATGGGTATTCGCAAGCTAAGAAACGATATAGGTAAAAAATTAAAATTCTTGAGATTAGAAAAAGGCTTATCTCAAGAAAAATTAGCTGAATATGTAAATATGTCAAGAGAACATATCTCTTGTATTGAACGAGGTAAAAATTTAGCAAGTACTGAAACTCTGTATACACTTGCTAAGTTTTTTGAAATTGATATAAAAGAATTTTTTAGTTAATAAATAGCTTATGCAAGGAGTTCGTCTTCGACAATTTTGCAGATTAGGTGACCTATCATTACTTGCGCTTCTTGAATTGCAGGAGTTTCTGTTGATGGAATTTTTACCAAAATCTTACAAATATTATCCATTTCGCAAGGTTTTTCACCTGTTAAGCCAACAGTAACAATTCCGATGTTATTTGCAACTTTTATTGCATCAAGAACGTTTTTTGAATTTCCTGATGTGGAAAGTGCAATCAACACATCGCCTTTTTTACCGATAGCTTCAATTTGTCTTGAGAACGCCTTATCGTAGCCAAAATCATTTGAAAGTGCTGTAATTAGTGCATTATTAGAAGTTAATGAAATAGCACTGAATGCGTGTCTTTTTTTGAAGAATTGAGAAACAAATTCTGTCGCTAGGTGGTCGCAATCACTTGCAGAACCGCCGTTTCCAACAAATAAAACTTTGTTTTCTGATTTTAGAGCAGAAACAAGATTGTTGCTAATTTCTTTAATTTGTTCAAGCACAACGTCATTCGCAAGTATATTTTTGCGTATGTCTATTGAGTTTTGAATGTATGATTTAATTTGATTTTCCATTTTATTAATTTTGTTCAATAAATTCAATTTCATTGCCGTCAGGATCTTTTACAAAGGCAATTTTTGTTGTGCCAGCAAACACTGTATAAGGTTCGTAAAGATATTCATAACCTAGAGAGTGTAATTTTTCTGTAAATTTATCCATTGAATCTACTGAAAAAGCGAAATGTCCAAAAGCGTTACCATTTTGGTAGCCATCAGCAGGAATTTCATCGTTTACAGTCAACTCGATTTGAGCTGTGTGTTCTTCGTCTTCTAGGTAGATTAATTCGCAATCATCAAGTCTTTTTTTCTTTGCGATAGTCATATTTAACAATTTTTGATAAAATTCTAAAGATTTTTCTACATCTTTAACCCTAATCATAGCGTGTAAAAATTTCATTTTAGTCCTTCTTTCTTAGCATAACAACGGCGTTTGCTTCAATTGCTTTTTTCTCACCAACAGCATCCATTTGCTCGTTAGTTTTTGCTTTTATTGAAATCAAGTTTACATCAATTCCAAGATGTTTTGCAAGTTCTTTTTGCATAGCTGGAATGTGTGGTTTCATTTTAGGAGCTTGTGCAATGATGTTGCAATCA